>JAAFJK010000040.1 GCA_013298105.1 Cytophagales bacterium | reverse complement strand
CCCAAGCAGGAAAAAAATTTGTCCCTACCACATTTGTATAAGTATCGCTAAAAATAGAAAGGACATCAGCCTGAAGACGAGTAGGTACAGGAGCCGCAACGGTAGGTACAACAGGAGGCGCAGGACTTTTCCAAAAATAAATATTATCTAAGAAAATATCTCCGTTACCATCAAATTTGAATTGACCCACGTTAGCTAAATTAACAGGCGCAAATGCAGTCAAAGGTATATCCACACTGTTCCATCCTGCTGTGGGTACAGTCAGCGTATAAGGTGTTTCTGCACCGCCTTGGTTTATAAGGTACACCTTCAAAGAATTAGAGTTGGTACTGTAGTAGTCAAGGTGCAAAGAACTGTATGTGGTTACATTTTGCGGACTTGCTAACTGCAAACCTTGATAATTCAAATTACTGTAGCGAAGCGTATTATTGCCTACGATAGCCGTTTGCGTTACCACTGTACCTTGTCCCCAATTAGGGTTAAAATCTGAACCTGCTACATTGGTATAAGTATCACTAAAAATAGAAAGTACATTGGTCGCAAGTTTGGTAGGTACAGGTGCAGCTGTAACAGGCACTACAGGATTGCGGTAAAAATATACGTTATCTACATACACATTGGGCAATGAACCTGAAAGCACCATTTGTGCAAGTTTGTTCCTTGAAGTAAGCCCTGTAAAAGCAGACATAGGTACATCTATACTTACCCAGTTGTTAGAAGCTAAAGTAGGCGCTGTTATCGTAATTTCGTGTTCTTTGTCATCTCCACCACCGGGCGCACTATTTGCACCAAAATCTACTAACAGTATTTTGAAGTTATTAGCTCCATCAGTAGGGTTTGGAGTCCAAATATCCATGTGGAAATAAGTCATGCCTGAAGCATTTATCAAAGGATTTGTAAATTCAATACCCACAAAGTTTAAGGTACGGTAGCGAATCACGTCATTGTCTTGCACTTTGATAAAGAAATTATCAGCTGTAGAATATTGCCAGCGCGTATTCCAAGTATTTACAGGGACATTGGTATAGGCATTGCTGTAAAGTGAAATTACATCTACAGCTTCTCTTGCAGGAGGCGCAGGTGCGGCTACAGTAGGCATCACAGGATTGCCTGTAGAAGTGATTTTCAAAGAACCCATAGCTACTTTCGCTCCCAATTTGGCAGTAATGGTAGTAGTGCCTGCTTCTATCACAGATACTATACCTTTAGTATCTACACCTGCTATCGTAGCATTAGAAGAAGCAAATGTAAGATAGTTTGGTGATATATTTACGCGCTGATTTACGCCAGTAGGCAAGGTTACACTTGCTTGAAAACCCTCTATAGAGAATTTATCATTTGTTTCAGCATTAGCCACTACTTTATCCTCGCCATTAGATATAATACCTGTGAGGTTAGCTATATCGCCCAAGTTCTCGAAGCGTACTTCATCAATCCAAAAGCTATAACCTTTATTGCCTTCAGGACCTGTGGCATACCAAAGTAATCCTTTTTCAGCTACTAATTTTGCCGCATCAGGAATCGGAATGATTACTTTTTTCCAACTGGTATTTACAGGTATGCCTGTCAAGGTTACGACAAACTTATTCGCGCCTAAGTCATTGCCAAAACCAATCTCACTTACAGTTGCTCCTTGTGAAGCCTTGATGTAAAAAGTAAGTGCGTTATAGCTTGACAAATTTCTGCCTGACTTGCTGAAAAATACACCACCTGCATAAGAACCATTGGGGCTATTCGCATCAGGTACATCAAAACGCATAGATTGGCGCGTGTTATTATAGCTTACTCTGTCATCAACTTGGAAAGCTGTAACATTTGAGCCACCAAAAGCGGCATACGCCAAATCGCCTGTGAAGTCGTCTATAAAAACTTCAGCAGTGCTGGGGAAGGAAAGAGGTTGCAAATCCTCCAATTTCCTTTTTTCACAGCCCAAGAGGATTACTAATCCAAAGAGGGCAAGTTTTATATTGAATATTGATTTGTTATTTTTCATTTTTAAAAAGATTTTTATGTGGTTAATTTGCCAACTTTACGTAGAAGATAAATGTTTTTTTTTATATTTCTACATAAAGTTGGGGGCTTTTTTTAATTACCAATATTTATTTGAATGTAAGTGCGTATTTCCCACTCATTGCCGTCAGGGAAGCCAATAGCATTGGGGTCAGGTACAAAATTGCCTGCTCCGTTTACGCTCAATACAGGAGAATATCTGTTAGAATGTTTATCCAAAGTGCGGTAAGTAGCTCTCAAACCTATTTTTGTGCTTGGCAATATGAACCAATCGGGCTTGCCTAATTCAGTAGAAATGTCGCCAATCAACTGCACAGGGAAGGTAAGGTTAAAGTCGCGGTGGTAGTCAAAAGGTCCCCAATCATTGAATTTAACCACACCCATGAATTTTAGTTTATTGTAAATAGTGCGCACATCAAATCCAATGCGATTGATGGTTCTTTTATCACTACCATTTGCCTGTCCATTGCCTGCATAAATATTCGCAATCACACCAAACTTAGGGCTTATTTTAGAAACTACTCTTATGTTGGTTTCCCATAGATTTGCTGCAGGAGCTGAACCAGGGAAAGCAAAGAGTGTTCTGTTTGCTAAAACACCTATAGCCGCGTCTTGAATGGTAGGCAAGTGGCGATAGATAATATCTGCACTTATGGCAAATTTAGCATCTTCTGCTCTGTCATTATCCCAATCATACATCCATGTGCCAGGGGTAGGGTCGTAGGTAAGCAATAACTCGCCTGCTACTGTTTCGCGGTTGCCTCTTACTGCAAAAGGGTCGCTTAAAATATTTCTTGAGCGTGCTGGAGTTACGCCATCAGAAGCAACAGGTCCCTCAATCGGTTTTTGGTACATAAAGTTAGGTGCGATTTGCAACTTGCCTACGCTTACCGTAAAACCACTCAAGATATTTTGCAAATTGCCACTGCCTACATCTTTTAGCCTCCAACCTGCAAAAGTTTGGGTTTGGTCAAAACCGCCATTCGCCACAAGTCCCATATAAGAAGCCAAACCATACCATTGGATTCTGCCACTTGCGTAGGTAAGTTTGATTTTACCGCCAAAGTTATCACTTGATTTGATTTGAGATTGGTAGGTTTCGCCATTTCTTGTAAGTTGGAAAGCTCTACCATTGAGTGGTTGTCCACCCCAAAGTCCGCCAATATTGAAGCCAAATTTGTCAAATTTTCTGGCAATGCTCAAAGATGCCCTTCTTGTCTTGGGTGTAGGCACTGCAAACGAACTTTGCAAGCCATTTCTTTGGGTAATATCTTCGTGGAAAATACCTGTAACATCAAATTTAGCAATTTTACGGCTATATTTTGCCAAAACTGCAGGGTTAGCTCCCCACCAAAGTTCAGGTCCAAAAGCAAGTTTCAAACCTTTGATAACGCGCTTGCCTTCCACTTCAAAGCCAAAAGGAGCCTCACCATTGTAAATGTCAATATTAGGTCCATAATTTGCTTCTGGATACAAGCCAAAGAAATCGCCTTCATAGCCCCAGTGATAATGTCCTGTACGATAAAAACCTGTCAATTTAAAGTCTTTTTCGTCCCAAGTGTAGCTTGCTCTATAAAGTTGGATTCTGTTGTTAGAGTTCATTTGTACGGGACCTTGCGGTGTACTTACAGTCATTCGTCTGCCTCTGTTTTCATAAAAAACTTCGTCAATCGGATTTTCGGCTACGTGTCCAAGTACGTTGAACTGTATGTTGGCAGTCATATTAGGCGCGGGCTTGGCAGTCAAGCCTACATTGAAAGACTGCATGTGGTCGAATCCTACTTGATTGGGATAGGCAGGCACATTCGGATTGGCGGCTTTGGGCGTAGTGATAAGGCTACCACCTGTATTGAAGGTCATAAAATTTGCCTGCAAGTTGCTGAGGTATAATTTGCCTTTGCCATCTGCCTCTAATGCGGCTTTGTCGCCTCTTGCTTTTAACATAGCGTCAGACATGGACATATTGTCAAATCGTGCTAATTGCGCACTTGCCTCCACACCATAAGGTTTGAAAGTATGAAGGTCTTTCAAAGCGTAATAAGCGGCGCGCGGATAAAGTTCATAAGTACCTCTTGAGTTAGTAGGTCCTTTGGCGCAGATACCGAACCATTCTTCGTTCATGTTGTTCTCGCCTTTTACATAGTCATTTTGATAACCGCCATTTGCCCAAGAAGCTGTAGCATCATGTTCATCTAAAGCTACAGTTTGTCCTGTTTTCCACCAGCCATCACTGAATTGGAAGGTAAAACCGCCTAAAGAGTTGCCATTTTTGCCCATACCTGCGGCATTGCTGTAGATTTCTTTCCAGTTGCTTACCAATACTTTTGCTTGGTATTCTTGGTCTTCCTTGCCTGCCAACGTATTATAGGCATCAGAACCAAATTCGGTAAGGATAATGGGTTTGTCAATTTCTTTTTTGGTTCTATCATACAAATCCGTAAAAGTAAGTCCACGATAAGTATTGATACCCAATATATCAATGTCCTTACATTCTTGCGTTATGATGTCCAAGAAAAGCAAATCACCATTACAGATAGCTACAGGGATTTTGGTGCTGATAGCTTTCATTTCTTTGGTGGCTTCATTGAACATTTTGTATAGGCTACTCGCGTCTTTGGTAGATTGGCGGTCTTGGACAGGAATGTCCTCTGTTTCTGCGCCTCTCCAAAATAAGCCGTAGTTATTTTCATTGCCCAATAAGAACAGCAATACACCTTGAGTGTTTTGATATTCTGTAACCATCTCTTTAGTTTCCTTAAGCAAAATTTCTCTTGTTAATGCGTTGGCATAATCTGTATTGGGAGTCCAAACGCCATTCAAGGTAAGTCCGTAGCGACCAAAAGAATGGTTCAACATGGTATAAATGCCATAGTTTTTGTGAATATACTCAATCCACTTGGCGGGTACACCTGTATATTGACGAATAACATTCACGCCCATATTCTTTAGCAGGGGCATTTCATAATCAAGTGCCGCCATGATGACATCATCAGGCTGTTTCCATAGACTATATGTAAAATTGGTGCCTACTGGGAAATAATCCCAGTTCATACCATTGGTAAAAAAGGGCTTTCCCCCTACTTCGAGCCTGAAGCCATCTGCCGTTTTTCGGACAGCAACACTTTCCTGCTGTGCGTAGGCACACGAGAGGCTCAGGGAAAGTGCGACAAAGAGTATAAATAGTTTTCTCACGATAAAAAGGATATTGTTGAATAATTATTGAAAAATTAAAGCTATATTTATAATAATAGTGTATTCCTATTTTTTATGTACCGCCTACTATTGAAAGTCCAAATATAGGCTTTTTTTTGTAAACATAAAAAAAGTGATATTTTTTATTAAAAATTTTATAGTGCAAAACTGTTAGGTTATTCCTATAATTCCAAAAAAAGCACTACATCACTACTACTACATTGAAAAAAAAGCCTGTTTTTGGTACTTTATGACTACATCAATACTACATCAAAGCCTCTAAGTCTTTAAAAAATAGCTTTATTTAGTAAAAAAATGTTTTACTTTTTTGGAGCGTAACCTGCCCTAAAAAGCAAAAAAACACGCCGAGTGGGGCGTGTTTTTTGCAATGCGATTTTTATAACAGTTTCGGTTCTTTTAAGAAACAAAACCTTGTGTACTTTCAGGTTTCTACTGGTCAGTCTTTCTTACTTGTTCGCGGTCTTTTTTTCGGATTGACAACCGCAAGCGGATTGCCAACCGAAAAAAAACGAACATTTAACTAAGACTGACCACTAAGCTGAAGTTGTAAACTTCAAATAACATATTGATTTGTAAGTAGTTAGATAGACTTAAACAAACTAAGAAGCAATAAGAAAATAAGCATTACCTTGCGGATTCAAAATGTTCACTTACTCAAATCCTTGTGCCGCCTTGTCTATATCGTCCTTGCCTGCCTCGTCGCCCATTTTGATACGCAAAAGTCCACGCATTCCGTAGGCTTTGGTGTATTTGGGATTGAGTTTGATGGCATCATTCAGGTCTTGCAATGCCTCTGCATCTTTGGCAAGTTTGAGGCGGATATTGCCTCTTATGAAGTAACTGTTTGGGTTTTGCTTATCAAGTTTGATGGCTTTATTCAGTTCCTCTTCTGCTTCTTTGAATTTTAGACTTTCCACCAAAATCTGTCCCCGATGCATATAAGCATTTGCCAAAGTAGCATCAAGTTGTATGCTTTGGTTCAGGTCTGCCATAGCTTCAGCCGTTTTCTTGTCTTTTTTGTAGGCAATGCCTCTATGCAAATAGGCAAGGGCATCTTTAGCGTTCAATTTCAAGGCTTCGTTGTAGTCTGCTATCGCGCCTGCATTGTCGTTATTTTCACCTTTTATTACCCCACGTTGTGTATAGGCTTCGGCTTGTTTGGGATTGAGGGCTAAGGCTTGATTGAGGTCTTTGAGTGCTTCCTCCAGTTTATTTAAGTTTTTATAAGCCAAACCTCTGTTATAATAGGCTTGGGCTTCTTTGGGCTGAAGTTGGATTACTTTGGCATAATCGGCTATCGCGCCCTGATAATCTTTTAGCTCATCACGCAAAACACCCCTGTTATTGTACGCACGTGCATTTTTAGGATTGGCGACAAGCGCGTTATCTAAGGCTTGGAGCGCGCCTTGTGTATCTTTCCACTTATATAAAATGATAGATTTTTGAAAAAGAGCCTTGTCGTCCGCAGGATTCAGTTTAGTCGCTTTTTCAAAATCGCTCATAGCTTTGTCCAGATTTGCCAATTCAAAATAGGCTAATCCTCTATAAAAATATATTTTTGCGTCTGTAGGTGCTATTTGGCAGGCAAGGTCATAGTCAGCTATCGCATCTTTGGTTTTGCCTAAGCCTGCTTTGGCAAGTCCGCGACTTGCATAGCCTTTGGGATTGTATTTATCAAGTTTCAAGCCAGCATCAAAGTCGACTATCGCTTCAGCAAACTTTTTGAGGGCGAGTTTTTGCGCACCTGCTTTAAAAAATTCCGTAGCACTTTCTTGTGCTTTGGCGATGTGGGCAGGCAAGGTCATATACACAAAACCCAACAAAATGATAAAAAAGTTTTTTTTCATACTCTCGAAATTAACGTGAAATGGCTTAGAAAGTTACATAATGCTATGTTAATGCCACCTTGCCTGCCTGAATGTATGCTACCAATTATGATACTTCTTTTAATGGTTCTTCGAGAGTTTGATAGCGACTTACTAACTTGTGAACCACTTAGTAGTCAATCTTTCTTATTTGTTCGCGGTCTTTTTTTCGGATTGACAACCGCAAGCGGATTGCCAACCGAAAAAAGTTGAAGTTGTAAAATTCAAATAACATATTGATTTTTAAGTAGTTACATAAAATTTAATGTGCGCGAAGCAGGGCAATCACGTAGGTTTGCCCCTACAAATTTTACCAAAAACAAATCCCTTGCCTACCGCGCAGGCAGGCAAGGGCGTATTGTAGGTTTTTGTTACTGTACCCTACTTTTTTTTTGTTAAATAAACTTTTATTTATTTCTATTAAAATTAGTAAAAGCGTATTTAATAATCATTTTGAATGTTTATTTTGATTTTTAGATAAAAAGGGCTACTTTTGTGCTGTCTAAACTCATCCGTAGCCCCATTTTGAATATGAGATATCCTCTCGAGTGCGAATTTATGAAATTAATGGATAAATTTCCATTTTTACGCCATAAATCTAATAAAAAGTTT
>JAAFJK010000218.1 GCA_013298105.1 Cytophagales bacterium | reverse complement strand
TCTTAGACATCTTTTTCTTCAGCACGTAGCCCAGACAAGCCCCGCACCGCTCATGCTTGAGATAGCAAGCGCGAAAGGCATCTATTTATACGATACGGCAGGCAAGGCTTATATGGATTTGATAGCAGGCATTTCTGTAAGCAATGTAGGACATTGCCACCCCAAAATCGTGGAGGCTATCCAACGCCAAGCCGAACGCTATATGCACACGCTGGTATATGGCGAGTTCGTCCAAAGCCCACAAGTCCAACTTGCCTCCCGCCTCGCCTCCCTCTTGCCTGCCCCCCTTGAGCAGACCTATTTCGTAAACTCAGGCACAGAAGCCACTGAAGGGGCTATGAAATTGGCAAAACGCTACACAGGCAGAACTGAAATCATAGCTTGCTTGGATTCCTATCATGGCTCTACTCAAGGCGCACTCTCCATAGGCGGGGGCGAATATTTCAAACAAGCCTACAGACCGCTCCTGCCTGACATTCGCCAAATAAGACATGGCGAAATGGCTGACCTCGAGAAAATAACCCGCAAAACCGCTTGTATCATCATCGAGATAGTGCAAGGCGAGGCAGGCAGTCGCACCGCTTCAAGCCAGTATTGGACTTGCTTGCGAGATAGATGCACTGAAGTAGGTGCGTTACTGATAGCAGACGAGATACAGACAGGCTTTGGACGTACAGGCAAACTTTGGGCTTTTGAGCATTATGGGATAGTGCCTGATGTGTTGCTTCTTGCAAAAGGCATGGGCGCGGGACTGCCTATAGGCGCGTTTGTGAGTTCGAGGGAAATCATGGAAGTTTTGACGCATAGTCCTGTTTTGGGACATATCACCACTTTTGGGGGCAATCCTGTGTGCTGTGCCTCAGCTTTGGCAAATCTGGAATTGATAGAAGGCGAAAAACTCTACTTGCCTGCCCCTGCCAAAGCCGAGCTTTTCAAAAGTATGTTGAAACACCCCAAAATCAAAGAAATCAGAAACTTAGGACTGCACATGGCGGTAGAGCTTGAGTCTTTTGAGGCAGTAAAAGCTGTCATGATGCGGGGACTTGAGCTGGGCATCATCACAGATTGGTTTTTGTATAATGACAAAAGCCTCCGCCTTGCACCTCCACTTATCATCACTGAAGACGAAATCCGCAAAGCCTGTGCTTTGCTTTTAGAAGCGATAGAAATCTTATGAAAACTCCCCGCATAGCCATTTTTGTATCAGGTTCAGGCTCCAATGCCGAGAACATTATCCACCACTTTCGGCAAACCCAAACGGCAGAAGTAGCGTGGATAGTCTGCAATAACCCAACCGCCTTTGCACTACAACGTGCCGTAAAATTGGGTGTGCCTGCGTTGTTGTTGGATAAAAAAACATTTCAGCAAAAAACTACCTTGCTTGAGCTTCTCAAAGCTCAAGAAATAGATTGGATAGTATTGGCAGGTTTTTTGTGGCTTGTGCCAAGCTATCTTTTAGAAGCATATCCAGAGAGGGTTATCAATCTCCACCCCGCGCTTTTGCCCAAATACGGAGGCAAGGGAATGTATGGTATGCACGTCCACGAAGCTGTAAAGGCAAATCATGAAACCGAAACAGGCATCACTATCCACTATGCCAATGCCCATTATGACGAAGGAAAAGTCATCAGGCAGGCAAGGTGCGAAATAACCCCAAGCGACACGCCCGAAATGATAGCCCAAAAAGTCCATGCCCTCGAATACACGCACTTTCCAGAGGCTATAGAAGGCGAAATTTTAAAACACCTACATATTTAAATTTGTCTGAAAAATAATGTTTATTGTTCAACCAAATATTTACAGCCCAGCAAAAAATGAAATTGTGTGGTGGTCTGATAACCATTAATTTTTACTCGTTCCTTATCTTTTTCTTGAAAAAAGATATTTTCTTAAGAAAATTAACTAACTTTGCACACGAAATTAACCTTTTGTTACGAAAATGCCAAAGTTTAAAGAATGGGAAGAGGAAGATGTAGATGTGATTGACGTAGAAACGCATCGGCTTATCGTCTTCAATGATGATGTCAATACCTTTGACTATGTCATACAGACCTTGATAGATGTTTGCGAACATACACCCGAACAGGCAGAACAGTGTACGATAATCATTCACTACAAAGGCAAATGTAGTGTGAAAGAAGGCGAATTTGATAAACTCCTCGCTATGCGCAACGCGATATGCGACAGAGGCATATCGGCTGAAGTAGATTAAACTATGCAGTTTTCCTCCAAATTGATTGAAGACGCGGTAAAAGAAATGGCAAAATTGCCGAGTATAGGCGTAAAGACCGCCACGCGCCTCGTGATGCACTTTCTGAAGCAAGACGAAGAATTTACGTCTTCTTTGGCGACTGCACTCCTCCGTATGCGCCAAGAAATCCAACAATGTAAGCACTGCCACCACTATTCGGATACAGACGTTTGTAGTATTTGTGCCTCGCCACACCGCGACAAGTCCCTGATATGTGTGGTAGAAAGTTCGCAAGACATCATGGCAATAGAAAATACTGCCCAATACAATGGACTTTATCATGTACTTGGGGGCGTAATCTCGCCTATGGAGGGCATCTCGCCTGCCGACCTACACATTGACAGCCTTTTGCTACGTATTCCCCAAAGCGAAGTGAAAGAACTTATATTTGCCATCAGCCCTACAATGGAAGGCGATACGACCGCTTTTTATCTTACTAAAAAAATGCAAGCCTTTGAGGAAGTAAAAATATCCAGCATAGCGCGTGGCATACCCATAGGTAGCGAACTCGAATATACAGACGAGCTAACACTGGGCAGAAGTATCACTATGCGGACAAAGGTTTAAGTTTGCCTTCGTAGATTTCCTCTGAAATGGTAGAAAAACAGTCATGTCTGCCTTCTTTCCAAGTCCCGTTATTGAAAAGAAATGACAAAAAATCATAGCCTTTCGAGGCATAGATAGTCAGACAGTCGCCTTCTTCGGGTTTATAAGCAAAGTCAAAACAGACTTCACAATTCAGATGAAGCAATACCCAATCCACTGTAAGTCCTGCACCTATGTCATGTGAAGGAATGGCACAAATGCCTTCCATCATGGCTTCAAAATTTGTAACAAATTTTGTAAGCACCCAACGGTATTCTTTATTTTTTTCAGTTTCAGTGGCTAATTTTCTCTTTTGTCTTCGAGAATTTTTGTGGTGTACTGTGGGCTGTAGGTTTTTGGGTAGGCAAGTGCAAAATATAAAGCCATTTTCAAAATCGCACATTTTTTTATATTATTTTTGTATATTTGCTAAATAAGTGTAATTTCGCGCTTAAAAAAAGATATTAACTTCAAACCCCAAACCTCAAAAAATGCTTCTTATCACTATTTTGGCTATCTTTGGTATGGCGGGTTTGGTCTATTTCTTACACAATCAAAACGAAAAACAACACCAAAACGTTCCCGACCTCGCACAGGTAGGCAAGGCGGTTGTGCGTTTTGGAAAAAAATTTCCTATTCCAGCGACTTCTTCTGAAGATGACGTAGAAAAACAGTTGGCAAAATATTTACAAATTCACTTCAAGCAAGTGCGCCGACAATTTCCTGTAGGCGATTTTTCTCAACGCGAGCGCATAGACATCGACATTGCTGATGGCACTATTGGGATAGAAATAAAATTGGCGGAACTTTTGCGCAAAACCAACGAACGAAACCGCCTGCTGGGGCAAGTGGACACTTACCAAGCGCGTAGGTATGGCAAACACAGACTTTGGGTAGTCATAGTAGGGGAGAAAGGCTGGACAGAAACGCCCATAGGCGTAGAAATGAAACAGATATTGCACAGCAAAGGCGCAGGACTGATACATTTAACATTCAACGCCAGTTGAAGATAAAAAAGCGGAATTTGAAATAGGAGGCATTGTAAAAGTAAGTCATGTTGCTTCAACCCGAAGGGTTGAAGCACTCTAAAAATTAAACACCCGCAATAACTTTTTAAGAACCAAAATTATTTAAGCCATTCAAACATCTCATAGTGATTGTTGTCCATATCTATAGCTTTGTAGGCTTTTATGGCGGTTTCGTTGCGTTTATCTACATAGAGGCGTATGCCTTTTTGGGTAGGGTTTTTTTGGACTTGCTCACGCAAATATTGATACACTTCCGTAAAAATTCCTTGCCTACGGTGGGCAGGCAAGATGTATAGCGACTGAATCCAAACAATATTGCCATTGCGCCAATCGCTCCATTCGTAGGTATTCAGCACACAGCCTATGATTTTTCCTTTTTGGACAATCTTATAGTATTTTCCTTTGTGGCTGTCTTGTATCAGGGCAGTGATGCCTTGCTCAAGGACATCTTCGTTCAGCGTTATATTCTCGGTTTCGAGTGCCATTTTTTGTTGCAAATCTACCAGCTCAAGTATATCCAGCTCGGTAGCTTCATCAATCATGCAATCTTGTGCAAGGACTTTTATCATAGTGGAAGTATTTTCAGGCGGTAAATTTAGCGTATATTTGCGAAATTTCCAAAAAAGATGTACTTTTGTAACATCATTCACTTTCAATATGCAACATCAACTCAAATTGCGCAACCCGCTTGTATGTTTTGACCTCGAGACTACAGGCGTAAATATCTCCAAAGATAGGATTGTCGAACTCTCTTTTGTCAAGGCTATGCCCAATGGCACTGTAGAAGTAAACACGCGCAAAATAAACCCAGAAATGCCTATTCCTTTAGAAACTTCGCTTATACATGGGATTTATGACGAAGACATCAAAGACGCGCCTACTTTCAAAAGCATTGCCAAAAGCCTCGCCCAATTTTTAGAAGGGTGCGACCTTGCGGGCTTCAATGTATTGCGTTTTGATGTACCCATGTTGGTAGAGGAGTTTTTGCGCGTAGGCGTGGATTTTGAAGTCAGCAAACGCAAAATTATTGATGCACAGCGCATCTATCACATGATGGAGCCACGCAACCTCACTGCCGCCTACAAGTTCTATTGTGCCAGAGATTTGGAAAATGCCCACAGCGCAGAAGCCGATACACTCGCTACTTTTGAGGTCTTGAATGCCCAAGTACAACATTATGAAAATACGGAACTCAAAAACGAAAAAGGCGAAAGCTACAAACCTATCCAAAACGATATGGGTGTTTTGCACGAACTCACTGCCCAAAAAATAGTTGACTTCGCAGGGCGCATGGTCTTCAATGACAAAGGTGTGGAGGTATTCAATTTTGGCAAACACAAAGGCGTACCTGTAGTAGATGTATTTAAAAAAGAACCCAACTATTATCAATGGATAATGGACAATGACTTCGCCCTTGATACAAAACGCAAACTGACTGAAATCAAATTGAGAAGCTCTAAATTGATGAAATGATGTGCAATTTACGTCTATAAATACCTGATAATTAAAGTATTGTGGAAATAGAATTGCTATTTCTTCAAAATACAACAAACCCGCTATGCAACAAAAACCTTTTTTAGCCAATTATCAAATCCAGCGCGTTGTGGGGCAAGGCGGTATGGGCGTGGTATATCTTGCAAAACAGGTGCAAATTGGCAAACTCGTAGCCATCAAAGAACTTGCCCCACAATACATCAAAGACATTGCCCTCCGCCTCCGCTTCAAAAACGAAGCCGCTCTGATGGGCAATCTCAATCACCCCAATATCGTAACGCTACACGACTACATAGAAACGCCCACAGGCGTATATTTGATAATGGAATATGTGGAAGGCATTACGCTCGACCACTACATACAGCGCGTGTTGGGTGCCATACCCCAAGAAAAAGCAGTAAGTATTTTTAAGCAAATCCTCGAAGGCGTAGGCTATGCCCACAGCAAAGGCATCGTACACCGCGACCTGAAGCCCGCCAATGTGATGCTTACAGAGTCGGGCGTAGTCAAGATTTTGGACTTTGGCATTGCCAAAAACCTCTATGCCTCCGAACGCGCTTTTACACAAGCGGGACATAAAATAGGCACCATTTATTATATGAGTCCTGAGCAGGTATTGGCAAAAGAACTCGACCGCCGAAGTGATATTTATAGCTTGGGCGTACTTTTTTTTGAAATGCTCACAGGACAAAACCCTTACCACGTCTTAGAATCCGAATACGAAATAAGCCACAAAATCGTCCATGAGGCATTGCCTTCTTTGCAGGAAAGCTACCCACATATACACCCTTATTGGCAGAAAGTCATTCAAAAAGCCACCCAAAAAGCAGTAGGAGGGAGGTTTCAATATATTGCAGACTTCATAGAAGCCTTACAAGTTACGCTTGAGCCTGTTTTGCCTACCTATCTGAAGAAAACTGCCGAACAGACCAGCACTGTAGAATGGAATCTCCGCAAAGCCACCCCTTCAGAGGCGAGGCAGGATACGACTTTTGCCCAAAACTCTGCCATTGCAGAGGCACTGCGCGAGCCTATCACGCAAGAGGAGCCAGAAGTGCTACTATTTGAAAACGAATTTGGCAAACTTACCAACAAATGCCTTGCCTACCCCAAAGGACGCGACTATTTTGAAAAAGGCACACAGGAAATAACGCCTCTCTCCAAAATAACCCACCTACAATTTCAGACCAATCAAGAACTCGCAAGTGGCGTATTTTTTAGTATTTTACTTATAGGCTTGCTGTTGGGAAGTTTTTGGAATATATGGTTGCTGATAGGTGCGTGTTTGCTTTTGCCTGTAGCGGGCATCTGCTTTACGCCCTTTCCTTCTATCACTATTCACAAACAAGAAGGCAAAAAAGCCCTCATGAAAGGCTGGTATTGGCACGCAGGGCAGGCAAGGGAACTGGCAGAAGCCGTACAAAAAGAACTGAAAGCAACGAAATAAACGATTTGCGATTTATGATTTTTTGGGGATATTGTCCATGGTTTTAGACCTTGACACCCGCAAACTTTTACTTGACACTTTATTTTTAGGAACGAGTAAAAAATAACTTGCTAATTTTGTTAATCTTTTGTGCTTATACTTTGTTGCAATAATCATTACAAAACACTATCTCACTGTTTGCGCGCTTCTATTGCGCCTCGTCTAAGCCCAAAATATCGCACAAAATCTTTATCACTTTATTTTTTACTCGTTCCTTATGCTTTCTAAAAATCAGCTCAAATTTTATAAATCTTTGCAACAAAAAAAACACCGACAAGCCACACAGCTTTTTGTGGTAGAAGGCGAAAAACCATTGCTTGAGCTGATGCAGGCAAGGGCGTGGGCTGTTGATTTTTGGGGATTTACGGAGGCTTTTATAGAAAAACACTACGCGCGACTTAAGGAAACGCAACTTGCCTACGAGGTACTGACTATGGACGAAGTGCATCAGCTAAGTAGTTTAGAGTATCAAAAAGCAGGCATTGCAGTCGTAAAAATGCCTCCAAATATAGCCTTGAAGCCCTTGCCTGCCTCTTATACGCTGGCACTGGACAATGTGCAAGACCCTGGCAATCTGGGAACGCTTTTGCGGTTGGCGGATTGGTACGGTTTTCCGCAAGTGGTCTGCTCGCAAGATTGTGTGGAAGTCTATAATCCCAAGACCATTTTGTCAAGTATGGGTTCTTTTTTGCGTGTCAAGACATATTATACGGACTTGCCTGCGTATCTGGCGGAGTTTCGGGACTTGCCTACGCTCGGCGCGTTCATGGATGGGAAAAATATACACACTTTTGATTTTCCCAAAGCAGGCATACTCGTCTTGGGCAACGAAGGACATGGAATTTCGGAGGCGTTATTACCTTTGATAGATGTGCCTATCACGATTCCCAGATTCGGAGGAGCAGAATCTTTGAATGTGGCTATGGCAGGTGCAGTGCTTTTGGATAGAATGGCAGAAGTGGTACATACAAAGTTTGTTTAAGTTTTTGGGGTTCTTCAAAATATTTTTTTGAAAATAAAAAACTTTCACACACAATAGGGGTAGGCAAGGAGTTGGTTGTCATAGATTCAAAACCACCTAAACCGTAACACATGAAAAAGCTCATTTGCATTTTCTCCCTTATTTTCTCACTTATTGTCGCTGGGCAACTCCACGCCCAAACCCTTACTCAAACCGTAAAAGGCACTATAGTAGATGCCGACACCAAAGAACCCTTGGTAGGCGCAAGCGTGTTGCTGATGGACTCAAATCCGCCCATCGGCAATGTAGCAGACGAATCGGGCAATTTCAAAATAACAGGCGTGCCTATTGGCAGGCAAAGCCTCAAAGTATCTTTTTTGGGTTATGAAGACTTTATGGTCAGCAACATCATTGTAAGTTCGGCTAAAGAAGTCGTACTGAATCTTGAACTAAAAGAAAGCCTAAACGCGCTAAACGAAGTTATGCTTGTAGCCCAACAAGAGAAAGACCGCCCCATGAACGACATGGCAACTGTAAGTGCGCGTACCTTTAGCGTAGAAGAAACCTCGCGCTATGCCGCAAGTTTTGCAGACCCTGCGCGTGTGGCACAATCTTTTGCGGGGGTGGCTTCAGCAGAAGGCAACAACGATATAGTTGTGCGTGGCAATTCTCCTACAGGCTTATTGTGGCGTTTGGAAGGCATCGAGATTCCTAATCCAAATCACTTTAGCGGCGGTGAGGGAGCTACAAGCGGTGCTATCAGCATCATCAGCAACACTGTTTTGGCAAACTCAGATTTCATGACAGGCGCGTTTCCTGCCGAATACGGCAATGCAAGTTCGGGCGTATTTGATTTGCGCTTCCGCAATGGCAATGCTGAAAAGCGCGAATATTCAGTTCAGTTAGGCGCACTCGGCATACAGCTTGCGGCAGAAGGGGGCTTCAAAAAAGGCAAGGAAAGTTCGTATCTTGTGAACTATCGCTATTCTACTACAGGCATACTGGACGCTGTAGGTGTGAAATTGGGCGGGAGCATCACGCCTACCTTCCAAGACATTAACTTCAAAATAAACTTGCCTACCGCCCGCTACGGCAAATTCGCACTTTTTGGGATAGGAGGCATCAGTTATGCAGGCGATAAAGTTGTCCGCGACACTACCCAATGGAAAAGCCGTTGGGATAGCTATGAAGGTGATGAGAAACAACAAAGAGGCGTAGTAGGGCTTTCGCACCGCTACAATCTGGGCAATCAAAAAACCTACCTCAAGACCATTCTTGCCCTTTCCTACGAAGGCAGACTCGACCGCACCGATACCCTGAACAGACAATACGCGTCCACCGAAATTCAGCGTATCCGCAACGGATACACCAATGTACGCTTGGCAAGTACCCTGAACCATAAATTCAACTCTCGCCACGTACTCCGTACAGGTTTCATATTCAGTCATTTAGCTTACAATACCTTCCGCAAAGAAATGGACGAGGAAACCTACAAAATCCGTACTACCCTCGAG
>JAAFJK010000154.1 GCA_013298105.1 Cytophagales bacterium | reverse complement strand
AGGGTTGAAGGGTAAAAGGGTTGAAGGGTAAAAGGGTTGAAGGTGGAAGGGTAAAAGTATTTGCAGATTAGAGGCTTGCGACTTATGTTTTACATTTTTTGTAACTCTTTAGCCCCCTGCCCCAAAGGGGAGAATTATCTCCAATTTTCGCCTATTTTAGTGTTTTGGTAGGCAAGTTTAAATGCAAACTTACACAAAAACTCCCCTTTGGGGCATAGTTGACATTTTTTTTGATTTATGAATCTAACCCTTCCACCCTTCCCCCTTTCTACCCTTTTGCCCTTCCACCCTTCCCCCTTTCTACCCTTTTGCCCTTTAACCTTTCCACCCCTTCACCTTTCTATATTTTCTTCAACAGCAGTTGTACGATTTCTATGAGCTGACTATCCGAAAATTTCTTTTCAAACGTGATAAGGTCTTGCTTTAGTGCTTTGCTGTCTTGACTTAGTTTAAAATTGACTAATATGCGAAGATACTGCAATTTGTCATCTATCGGATTCAAGGGGTATTTTTGCTGGAGTCTGATAACCTCTGCCAATGCTTCTTGATACCGCAATCCTTCATAATGTTTGTAGGCAACAGCATAGCCTGTGAGTACAGCTTTCTCGCCTGCCGCAAGTTCTTTGAGGTAGTTTGGATTGAGGAGTAGTTTCGCAAAAGTAGAGTTGGGATATTTTGCCAAAAGCTCGTCTTTGTAAGCACTGGCTACAGTCCTATCTGTGGAGTCTTTGAATATCTGATAAAGCAAATACAAGGCTTCTGGCTCGGGTTTTGGCTTTTTAAAACGCCTCAAAAGTTCGCGCAAATAGTATGCAGCACTTTTATTTTCTTTTAGCTTAAGGTAGTAAATCTTGCCTGCCTGAAAAGCCGCATTCTCGATGATGGCATTGGATTTATCGATATCTTCGGACGATTTGGGTAATTTTTCTTGGAGGCTGGCTATTTTTTCAATCACACTTCGCTGAATAGCCTGCCGTTGTAGTTCTTCGGGTGTTAGGACAGTATAGGCTTCAGATTTCAGCTCGGAGGCAAGGGTAGGTTTATTTGACCTCCGCCAGTTGTCCTCAAAAGGTCGCCTATTCCAAATTTTAGCAAACTCTACTTGCCCTTTGGCGACTTGTAGGGGATTGTAAAAATACCACCCTCCTACTACCCCATCTTTGGGTGCGTTCTCGTCAAGCGTGCCTTTTTGTTCATTGATTTTCTTTTTATTTTCAGCTATGCGCTTTAGACTGTCCTCACGTTTGAAGCGAGCAGTTTCTTCTATCGTAAGCCTTTCGCGGAGGTAGGCAAGGCGGACTGTATCAGGCATTTTGGCAAGTCGTTGCAGACTATCCTCCAGCCTGTATTTGCCAATATGCTCTACAAGTTCAGTCAAGATTTTTTGTCTTCTTTCTATTTCTTTGTAGCCTTCTACGTCTTTTGGAAGTGAGGCGACTGTACTGTCATAGTATTGTTTGGCAAGCTCAAATTGCTGTATTTGGTAATTCAGCTCCGCCATTTTGAGGAAAGAGTAGCCTTTTTGGGTAGGATTTTTGCTTACATCTACCGATTCGCGGAGGTAGGCAAGGGCAGATTTTGTGTCATTTTTAGATACTGCAAAGACTGCCATTTCATAGTAAATCTTGTCTTGATAGTCTGCGTTTTTGCTATCGCGGAGGAGTTTTTTATAATATTTATAGACTTTTTTGGCATCACCTTCTACTGCCAAGCCTGATACTTGCGCCATATACAGCTTTGCATAAAAAGCAAGCTCAAAGTCTGGGTTGTTGCGCAGTGTTTGCTTATACTGTTTGTAGGCAAGGGCGGGTTTTTCGAGCTTTTGATAGATTTGCCCTTGTACGAAGTGTGTACGGGCTTTGCGCTCGCCGCGCCTCATGAGCTTCAAGGCAGAGCCAAGGCTCTTGCCTGCCTCCAGATAGTCGTTCTGTTTTCGGAAAAAATGCCCACGCATCAACAGGAAGTCCCGCTTTTCGGGCTTCTGCATATCTTCTTTGTGCATAGCCGCGAGGACTGTGCCAGCCGCTTTCATATCCTCGAGGTGAATATATGTCCGCATCAGCTCTACGAGGGCTTGTTGTCGGATAGGATTTTGGAGGCTCTTGGTATTGATGTACTTGAAGGTATTGATAGCATCTTCAAAGCTCCGCAAATAAAAACGTGCCTTGCCTACCTGCAGGTACGAGGCATCAAGCCACTTGCTATTTTCGTGGCGGTTTTTGACTATAGAGGCTTGTTTGATGGCTTTATTCAGCATTTGGTCATAAGACTTCCACGCATTGGTATCCGTAACAGGCAAAACGTCCAATACCTTATTATAGTTTTCTTTTCGAGATTCGTAAAGGTTTGTTTCGAGTGAGTCCAAGCGTTTATTGACCAAAAAGTAAGGGTTATAACGCGCAGTAAGGTTATGAAACAGGCGATTGGGCAGGCGGTCGGTAGTGTTGCACGCCCAAAAGCATACAAGCAAGACCGCCCCTAAAAGTGAGCGAAGAAACATTTAATAAAACTAAACTTAGTGGCGTACAGTTTTTTTCATAAGGCAAAGGTAGGCAAGTTTATCCAAAATACCAAACTTTTTCGTATCTTTGCAATATGAAAAAGAAAGCGAAATATCCCTACGGTGTGAGTAATTTGGAAAAACTCATCAAAGAAAATTATTTGTTTGTAGATAAAACAAGCTACATAGAACTTTTAGAAGAAGACGAGAGCTATGTATCTTACCTGCGCCCGCGCAAAATAGGCAAAAGTTTATTTTTGTCTATTTTGGAGTATTACTATGACCTCAGCCGCAAAGATAAATTTCAAGCTATTTTTGGGAATACGTATATTGGGCAAAACCCTACCCCTTTGGCGAGTAGTTTCAGGGTGTTGAAGTTTGATTTTAGTGGCATAGATACACGCACACAGGCAAGTGCAGAACGTGGCTTTTGGAAAAGCGTTCAGAGAGCATTGGAGAAGTTTCTAAATCATTATGAATTATTTGATATAGAAGTAAGAAAAAGTATCTTGGCAGAAACAACTCCTGCTGACTTAATGCGTGCTTTTTTTGAGGCTTATTATTTTGAAGAAACTGCTATTTACTTACTGATAGATGAATATGACCACTTTACGAATGAAATCCTTTGGCGCGATTTGGCTGAGTTTCGTACAAGTGTTTCGCAAGATGGGTATGTCCGCAAATTTTACGAAAACATCAAAATAGCTACGCAATCAGGTGCAGTAGCAAGATTTTTCATTACAGGCGTTTCGCCTATGACGTTGGATAGTTTGACAAGTGGGTTTAATATTGTTACGCATCTTACCCACGCTGAGGAATTTCATGATATGATGGGCTTCACAGAGGACGAGGTAGGCAAGTTGTTGGACTTTTGTTTGGAAGATGTGAGTCGCAGGGAAGCTATTTTACAAGATATGAAGGCTTGGTACAATGGCTATAAGTTCAACAAAGATGTTACCCATACAGTTTATAACTCCAATATGACTTTATTTTTCTTGCAAGAATTTAAGAAAAAGCA
>JAAFJK010000649.1 GCA_013298105.1 Cytophagales bacterium | reverse complement strand
GGTAGCAGGCGGACTTTGGTTCAATAACGACATCACTACCAATACTACAGTTTGGCAAAAAGTAAATGACTTTTGGGCAAATATGGCAGTAACGGCTATAGCATTCGACCCTTCGAATACCCAAACTATGTATGTGGGTACAGGCGAGGGATTTGCAGATGGACACCCCTCATTCGTAAGAGGCGAAGGCATCTGGAAAACTACCAATGCAGGTAGCACTTGGACACAGCTCGCAAATACCACGCCTGTAAATAGCGCGTGGTTCAGGTACGTGAATAAAATAGCTGTGCATAGCTCAGGAATGATATTCGCGGCTACACGAAGCGGGATTATTCGCTCTACCAATGGCGGTACTACTTGGACACAAATATACAATACAGCTTGTTCTGATGTTGAAATCGCCGCGAATGGAGATGTTTATATAGGTACGTTTGGCGGTGTGGTAGCAAGAACTACCAATCCTACAGATGCAGTTCAACCCACTTGGACGAACTTCAATCCAAGTACAGGCGGACAGAGAGTAGAAATAGCTATCGCGCCTTCGGCAAGTAGCACTACTGCCACTACTACACTATACGTCATAGCAAGCAATGGCAGTGATATTCAATGGTTTAGAAAAAGTACAGATGGTGGTGCCTCTTGGACAAGCGTAACAGTACCCAAATACATGGAGCAAAGTTGTGTATTTGGCACTACAGACTTCACGCGCGGGCAGTCTTGGTATGACTTAATTTTGAAAGTTCGTCCGAATAATCCGAACGTGGTACTTGTGGGCGGGATAGATGTCTATGGTACTACCAATGGAGGCACGAGCTGGAGTTTGCTCTCTTACTGGACAGGCGGTTGTGGAATGCCTGACGTACACGCAGACCAACACGCCATAGATTTCAGACCCACGAACCCTGACCAAGCCATTTTTGGGAATGATGGAGGCGTTTATTACTCTACCAATGCAGGTACAGCCGCCTCTACAGGCGTAACGTTTGGTAGCAGGGTAAATGGCTACAACGTAACCCAATTTTATGCGTGTGCTATCAATAATACAAGTGCTTCAAATGTATATCTTGCAGGAGCGCAAGACAACGGCACACAAAGATTTACTGTAGCTGATATGAACAGCACCACAGAAGTACGCGGGGGCGATGGCGGTTTTTGTTTTATTGACCAAACCAACCCAAACATTGCGATAGCTTCTTATACCAACAATAATTTTTATCGTTCTACGAATGGTGGCGCAAGTTTTCCGAATGCCAATGCACTCATAAATGAAGAAACAGGCTTATTCATCAATCCTGCAGACTATGACCATGTAGCCAATACACTCTATCTGGCAGGTGATAACAATCAATACAAATTCATCAATAACATAGAAGTTTCGCCAAGCGTACCAAATACGGCTCCTTTGACAGGTTTTGGGCAGGTAAGTACCATCAACGCAAACTGTTTTACAGCTAATCGTATTTTTATTGGTTCTACGAATGGAGAATTATTCAGGGTAGATAATGCCAATAGTGTGAACTATGCAGTTACAAATATAGGTTCTGCCTTGCCTACAGGCTATATAAGTTCTATAGCTGTAGGTGTGTCTGACAATGAACTACTCGTAACGTACAGCAGTTATGACGTAAATTCGGTGTATTATACCAATAATGGTGGTACAACTTGGATAAATAAAGATGCGATAGGACATGGCTTGCCGAATATGCCTATTCGTTGGGGATTATTCAATCCCAATGATACCAAACAAGTAATGCTGGCTACAGAGTTGGGTGTTTGGAGTACAAGCGATATTACTGCCTCGAATCCTGGGTGGGAAAATAGCAATGCGGGTTTGGCAAATGTGCGTTGTGATATGCTGAGGTACAGGGCTTCAGACAAGCAAGTGGTAGTAGCCACTTTTGGGCGTGGACTTTATACTACGAATGTATGGGCTTCTACGCCTACAGCTTTTACGCATACAGCACTTTCTCCCGCCAATAACAGCACGAATGTAGCCCTCGATGTGGTTTTGAATATGACTTTCAGCGCAAATGTACTTAAAGGCACAGGCAACATTGTCATCAAGCGTGTGAGCGATAACAGTATCTTGGAAACTATGTCTGTAACAAGCAGTGCAGTTTCAGTATCAGGAACGACAGCTTTTATAGACCCTACTTTGAACTTGCCTGCCTCTACAGCAGTGTATGTAGAAGTAGCGACTGGTGCTTTTATAAATGCAAGTGGTAGTTTTCATGCAGGATTTTCAGGAAATAGTGTATGGCAACTGACTACAGGCACTATAGGTGGCGGAGTGGCTAATTTTACCATCTCGCCCAGCACCATCAACTACCAACCCAATGCCGTAACATTTACAGATGCTTCTACAGGTACGATTACTTCAAGAAGTTGGAACTTTGGGGCTGGGGCTACGCCTGCTACAGCTACTACAGTGGGACCTCATGCTGTTACGTATAATACTTTTGGTGTAAAATCTGTGAACCTTACTGTGAATGGAAGTAGTGTGGCTACCCAAAACATTGCCTATTTGCCTACTCTTACGCCTGCCTACGGCTCTACAGATGGAGGCGGATTTGAAACTGACAATGGACATTTTTTGGCAACTGTTCCCATTGGCACTATGGCATTTGAGCGTGGCAATTCTACAATAGTAGGCAAAGATGGTACAGCGATGG
>JAAFJK010000262.1 GCA_013298105.1 Cytophagales bacterium | reverse complement strand
CAAGTGTTCTTGCCTGCCCTCAGAGCGCGTATGAACCAAACTGTAGAAGACATAGGCAAGTACGATAGCATCACAGGTGGAATCAAACTTTTGGAGGCAGTAGAATATGTCGACCAAAATCCTATAGGGCGTTCAGCACGTTCTAATCCTGTAACCTATACCAAAGTGTATGACCATATCCGCGACCTTTTTGCAGACCAATCTTTGGCGAAACATAGGGGCTATAGTGGTTCGCATTTTTCGTTCAATGTCGATAAAGGGCGTTGCGATACTTGCGAAGGCGATGGCAACATCAAAATTGAAATGCAATTTATGGCTGATGTTTACCTTACCTGTGAAAGTTGCGAAGGCAAGCGTTTCAAAAAAGAGATTTTGGAAGTTACGTACAAAGAGAAAAGCATTGCAGATGTGTTGGACATGACGATTGATGAGGCGTTAGAGTTTTTTGCAGATGAGAAAAAAATCTTGCCTACCCTGCGCATTTTGCATCAAGTTGGGTTGGGTTATGTGGGTTTGGGGCAGTCTGCTTCTACGCTTTCGGGAGGCGAGGCGCAACGTTTGAAATTGGCGAATTTCTTGAAAGAAAAAGCTACCAAAACACTTTTTATTTTTGATGAACCCACAACAGGCTTGCATTTTCACGACATCAAAAAACTGTTGGTAGCGATTGACGCACTTGTTAATCAAGGCAATTCGGTTATCATCATTGAGCATAATTTGGAGGTTATTAAGTGTGCCGATTGGATTATTGATTTAGGTCCCGATAGCGGCAATAACGGAGGCAAGGTTTGTTTCGAAGGCACTCCCGAAGCTATGAAGGGTTTGAAAGATAATTTTACGGCGGATTTTTTGAGGCATAAGATTTGATTTTTTGAAAATAATTTAGTAAATTTGTAAAACAATAGAACAATATGCCTACAGTTTTGCGCATCAAAGGATTTCGTTTTTTCTTCTACAGCAATGAAAATGATGAGCCTCCTCACATTCACATAGAAAGTGCTGAAAATACAGCTAAATTTTGGCTTTTACCTGTTGAATTAGCCAATTCTTACGGCTTTTCTGCAAAAGAAATCAATACAATTCGCAAAATAGTAGTCGAAAATCAACAACTTTTTATTGATACTTGGAATGAATACTTTGGTTAAAAAATCGGAAAATGTTTTCGCCTCAAAACTTTGGTTTTCGGAGGCTATGCTTCATGTGCAACTTGCTGATGGACGCGAGGTAGGTGTTCCTTTAGATTGGTTTCCTAAACTTCGTGATGCCTCCGAAACAGACCGCCAAGCATGGCGTTTTATAGGCAAGGGGCAAGGCATACATTGGGAAAACTTAGACGAAGATTTGTCTGTGGCGAGGTTGTTGGATTGAAAAAATCCATTCAAAACCTTGTATAAACTATTATTCCTGCAGAACAAACTGCTCAAGCCTTTAAGGACTTTGCAGAGGAAATCCGCCAAGAAAAATTGGAGAAAATGAAGACTTTGAAAGCAAACAATATATGACCACTTCCGAATTTTGGCAAAACTTAGACTTTGATGAAATAACCACTTTCTCCATTTGCAGAAATGAGGTGTGGAAAGCACATCGACTCACACTTTTGCAACGTTATGTTGAGTTGTATCATCTTTGCAAAAGCCCCAATTTAGACATAGAGGAATTTATCCCCAAAAGGACGGAAAGAGATTTCTTATTTATGAAAGGGTTTTACAGTGAACATTGGGTAGGCAAGCCACCTCACATAGATGAACAAGGTAAACTCACACACCCTTTTGGCAGTATAGTCGCCAACCTTGCCTACTCAAGCGAACACGTAAAAACTTTGGAAGCTATACTGAATACAGATATAAAAGGAGAGGGTTTCGCCATGTGTTGGCCTGTATATCGTGAAGGCATATTGTTCTATAAAGACAGAAAATTAGTAACTTGTTTAGACGTTTGTTTGGGTTGTTGGAGTTTGGAAAATAATGGCGAAAGATTACAAGTAGATATGACTGTCTATGAAAGACTGAGAAATTGGTTTATGTCTTTAGGGCATCAAATTGATTCAGATAGAGAAGAAAACGAGCAAATAAAGCAGTTTTTGATAGACAACAATTGCATGAAACATAGGAGGTTTGAAGAATAGTTATGCCAAGAAAAATTGGAGAAACTAAAGGCTTTGAAGAAAGAAAACCAATAAAAAATGGAAAACATTTATGGAAAAACTGCCTACTTGCCTATTGCGATTGAAATAGAAAACAAAGCAACTTTACCTGATTGGTTTTGGGATAGAATAGCTTGCCTTACCTACCTAAAGCCGAGTTTGCTCGATTTTTCATTTTATGATGATGAAAAAAAGACTTCTTTTCTAACGCCTTTGTGGGGAAATTTTGCAAGAACAGAAAATATGTGGAAAAGTAGCCTTTCTCATGAGTTTGGGCACGCCTATCACTACAATACCAAACTCGCCCATGATACTGAAATACACCACAATTTGCGTGATTTCTACAAAGAAGCAAAAGAAGCCCTCATTACACTTACAGAAGAACAAAAAGACATATTGAAATCTGAACGCATATCTTTTTATGCACTTCGTTTCCAAAAAAACTATGCAAATGTATATACCTTACCTGAAATCATGCGTTATTTAACTGTGGTAGGCGATATTTTTGCTTCATTGTCTGTAGGCGAGTTAGGTTTTGGACATCCTGTAGCTTATTGGCAAGATGCAGTAAGACGCTTTCATGAGTTGTGGGCAAACAGTACAGATGTATATTTTAACGGGAACATGATTTTACAAGATTGCTTTCCTGTATATTTTCAAATGATTCAAAAATTTTGGCAATATGAACGAAACAGAGAAATTTGAGCATTTTATGGCATTGGCTAATGCTTATCATGAGCAATATCCTGAACAAGAGCATTTTTTCAATTACTTTCAATATGTACCTGTAGATTTGCTAATAGCCATTTTGGAAAATGCTAAAGAACAGCCTGTAGAAATGTTTTTTGATTTTCCCAAAGCAGGGCAAGTGATATTCAAAGGATTTCGATATTTAGAATTAGCTTTTTGAATTTGGCTATGGAATGTGTTATTTGTAAACATGGAAGTACTCACGAAGGCAAAGTTACAGTTACGCTTGAGCGTAATGAAGCTATCGTATTGATTAAACAAGTTTCTGCACAAATTTGTGATAATTGTGGGCATTACTATTTGAGTTCTGAAACAGCTATACAGGTTATGCAAAAAGGCGAAAGTGCGTTGCAAAGAGGGGCAGAATTGGAAGTTTTGAGGTTAGAAGCAGTAGCATAAAAATCCATTCAAAACCTTGTATAAACATGGAAAATTTCGAAGAAAAATTACAAGCACGTGTAAAAGCTATCGAGGCTAAAATAGCACTTGGTATGGAAAAAGCTAAACTTCTTACAGATAAGGCAGAACAAACCTATCAAAAAGTAAAAGACTTTGCAGTAGAACTGCACCAAGAAAAAATGAATGCTTTGAAGCCTGAAACGGAAAGTGTATGAAAAATAACATTTTAGCCCTTGTTAATGTTTGAAAAGTGCAGGCAAGGCTTTTATTTCACACACATTTCACTGCTCCGCTTTTCGACACCAACAAGCGACAGCCTTTGTGTGGGATTGTTGGTACACGAAAAATTGGGTAGGCAAGTGTAGCTATAAATAAAATCACGCCCAATTTTTCGAGATACCAACAACAGAATAAAATTCTCAACTTATTTTCTATTCGTTCCTAACTTTCAAAAAACCAATTTTGTATTGTGTAAGAATAGTCCTAACTTTGTAGCGAAGCACTTTCAAAACCAATACAAAAACCACATGACCATAAAGTCCCTCATAGATGCAGGCGTGAAAGAAGAAATTTTAGCCCGCCTCGAAACACTTACTACCGCCTCCAAAGCCCAATGGGGCAAAATGAATGTAGCCCAAATGTTTGCCCACTGTGCGCACCCACTCAAATTGGCTATCAGCTCAAAACAGCATAAACTCACTTGGATAGGTTTTTTGATAGGGCAGTTTGTGCGCAAAAATCTATACGACAACAAACCCTTTGCCCGCAACTTGCCTACCGCGCCAAACTTCAAGGTCGCAGACCAGAAAGATTTTGAAGCTGAAAAAACAGCTTTGATAAGTCTCATAAACCGCTTCGTAGAAAATGGGTACACGCCACTCGAGCAGAAAATGCACCCGTTTTTTGGCAAATTGACTGCCCAACAGTGGGCTATCAGCCAATGGAAACATCTCGACCACCACCTAACCCAATTTGGCGCATGAGGCATCTCATCTGGATAATCTTTTTTTTGTCGTTTACGGCGGTTGCCCAAAAACTGCCTTTCAATGCCTCCACACAATACACCGAAAAAGGCATTTCTTTTCGCGGTCTATGTGTATTAGATGCACAAAATGTATGGGTAAGTGGCTCAAATGGGCGCGTATTGCGGACTACAGATGCAGGCAAGACATGGGTAAATGTCAGTCCACAAGGTTTTGAAAAATATGATTTTCGTGATATACACGCCTTTGACAGCCAAACCGCCGTCATGATAAACGCAGGTAGTCCCACGTTTATATTGCGGACTACAGATGCGGGCAAGACTTGGCAACAAATCTACCAAAACACCCACGAAAAGGCTTTTTTGGACGATATAGCCTTTGAAGGCGATAAAGGCATTGTTTTTGGCGACCCTGACAGCACAGGCAAATTCCTTACACTCTTATCTGAAGATGCAGGCAAGACTTGGCAAACCCAATATGATTTTTTTCCCATACCCGAAGGACAAGAAGCAGGATTTGCGGCAAGCGGTAGCATCTTGCAATATCAAAATGGGGCGGTTTGGTTGGCTACAGGCGGAGGCGCAAAATCGAGGCTTTTCTATGCATCGCAGGCAGGCAAGGGCTGGGAAATCCAACATACACCCATACAGGCAGGCAAGGAGGCACAAGGTATCTTTTCGCTCGCTATAGGGGCAGGCAAGGTATGGGTAGCAGTAGGCGGAGATTATACGCAATCCGAAAACCCTGCTAAAACCGCCATCTATACCCTGAATGCAGGCAAGACTTGGGCAATAAGTACCTTGCCTCCCGCTGGCTATAGGTCAGGCGTGGCGCACCTGAAAGGCAAAACGTTCGTATGTGTAGGCACTTCGGGAGCAGACTACACCAAAGATGCAGGCAAGACTTGGAAGCCATTGAATAAACTCAACGCAAACGCCATTCGATTTGCCAAAAAAGCCGATGTAGGCTGGGTAGTGGGTAATGATGGACTGATATATCAATTATTTTGACAAACAAAACCCGCAAAGTCTTGAAGACTTTGCGGGTTTTTTGATGTTGAAACTTCTTATTTGATAATTTTGAACTCCACGCGGCGGTTTCGTTTTTTGCCTTCTTCAGTTTTATTGTCAGCTATAGGGCGTTTATCTCCAAAACCTTCAGATACTAACTGGGCAGGTCTTACGCCTTCTTTTTCCAAAAATGTTTTGACAGCCTTGGCGCGGTCTGCGCTGAGTTTCAGGTTGTTTTGGGCATTGCCTACGTTGTCGGTATGTCCCTCGATGCTCAGTCTATAGCGTTCTTTCTTTTTCAAAATCACTGCAAGTTCTCTCAAACTTTCCTGCGATTTTTGGGCAATGACAGTTTTGCCATATTCAAATTCAAGACTTTCAAAAACCTCTTTCAAGACTTCTTTTTCTTCTTCTGTGATGACAGGAGGCGCGTTTTTGACTTCGGGACAGCCGTTGTTTTCGCGTACACCTACTACAGTGGGGCAGGCATCTTCTTTGTCCATGATGCCATCAGCATCAGTATCAGGACAGCCTTTGAACTGTGGCAAGCCTGCTTTGTCGGGGCAAGCGTCTTCCTTGTCTTGGATTCTATCGCCATCAGTATCAGGGCAACCTTGAAACTCTACCAAGCCCGCCACTTCAGGGCATTTGTCTTCTTTGTCCTCTATTTTGTCGCCATCAGTATCAGGACAGCCTTGAAACTCTACCAAACCCGCTACGTCAGGACATTCATCTTCTTTGTCTTGGATTTTATCGCCATCTTTGTCAGGGCAACCTTTGAACTCTATCAAGCCTGCTACATCAGGGCAAGTATCGTCTTTGTCGCGTACCTTGTCGCCATCGCGGTCTGGACAGCCTTTGAAGTCCGCGCTACCCGCTTCTGAAGGACATTCGTCTTCTTGGTCTTTGATTTTGTCGCCATCACTGTCAGGACAGCCTTTGAAGTCCCAAATGCCTGCGATGTCTTTGCAGTCGTCAAGTTTATCAGAGATGCCATCTTCGTCTTTGTCGCGTTTCTTTTTGGGTGTTCGGACAGGAAGGGAGAGTCCAAAATAGACATCTGCTCCGTTTACTTTGCCCATATTCAGTGCGCCTGCTAAGTTGTCAGAGCCAAGAAATAAGTAGCCTAATTTGATAGCTGTACCAAAGGCAAAATTTCGCATACCATTTTGGAGAGAGAGCGGAAAGGCTAACTCAAATCCGTGAAATTCTATACGCGGGGTGATGGCAAGTAAACTTGCCTGCCTTGCACCTATGGCAAACCTACCGCGCATATTCTGAATGTAGGTAAGGTTGGCGTAGATATGGTTTGTAATCCTGTAGTCAGCCGTAATATGTAGCGCGGTAGGCAAGCCTGCACGAAAATTATCACTTTGGATGATATCTCCGCCAAGAGATTTTCTTACTGAGTCAGCCAAAAAAGGGTCATTTTCAATTCTTTGGCGTTCTTTTTCATCAAGGTTATTATTATTGGTTAATGCTTTTATGACCCGCGTGCGACTTGTCTTATATTTAGTTCCGCCTATATCCATGAGCGAAACGCCCACCTTAAGCATATATTTGTTTTCGCGCTTATCTTGTAACCCATCTACTCCGTCCATAGTATAAGTATAGTCTTCCCAATCAGGTCGAAATTCATAAACCGCGCCCACATCAAAACCAACTCCGCCTGCGCCTTTCAAAATATCTTGTAGGGTAATATCATCAAAACTACCTATGCTTGAGCCTACTTGCATATCGACTTGACGAATATCAATGATGTCTTGAGTTTGTGTAGGAATACCTGTTGGCTGGTCTGTTTTGATTGTAAAATCTATTTTTTTAATTTGAGTATAAGCCGATATGCCTTTTAAGTATTTGAACGTGCCGCCTGCTTTGAGAAAGTGTTTCTCATTATTTATGACTACACGCGCATAGGAAAGTGCGGCTTCTCCAATAAAATTCAGATTGGCATTATAAGTCATGTTATTAATTGGTGTATTTGTAAATTTGGAATTATCCAAAGTAGGTTCATTGGCAAGAGCCACCAATTCGGGAGATATTGCATTGATAGACCCTAAGCTACGCACACGAGAAGTAATAGCAAACGAATGTTTAGGCGACATCTGCACCATGAAGTTCAGCACAGGGAGGCGAATTTGCGCACCTACGTTCAGCATTTTTTTGCCGTTTCCACCATAAAGTGAAAAATTCTCTGCACCGAGTTTATCAAGCGAACCATCAATGGCTTGTGATATAAGGCTTTTACCTTTGTAATAGACTGCGTTGTTGGACGCACCTACTTGGAATGAAGCCAAGTTCATAAAAAAACCATAGCGGTTATCGGCTATGTGGGCGGGGTTCATGTGTATGGCGTGTGTACCTGCATAGTTGCTATTGGCTATGCCAAGCAAATGTTGCGCATTCAGTGGCTTGCCTACCAAGCACAAACAAAGTAACGCATAATAAATATTTTTTTTCATAAGCAAACAATATTTTGTGCAAAGTTAGCTGTTTTCTTCGAGAAAGTAAAAAACGCCCTACTTGTTTAGGGCGTTTTTTATTTTTTCAAAACTTTATCTCAAGGTCGGGCATAGCTTCGCGTAGTCTCTGCTCAAGTTCAGGTGTGATTTGGTCTTTATGCAGGCTTATTTCTTTTAAGTTCTTAAGCTCAAGCACCCATTCAGGCAACATAACCTCTTTTAGCCCACTGATATACAGCATTTCAAGTGCCTCCAACTTGCCTACTTCGGCAGGCAAGGAGGTTATCTCTGTGCGGGCTATTTTGAGAATTTTGAGGTTTTGCAACTTGCCTACCTCCGCAGGCAAGGTCTGGATATGCGAATCTCTCAAATCCAATTCTTGCAAATCCGTAAAATTGCCAATGCCTGTGATGTCCGTAAGTTTGGTATCTTCGAGCGAAAGTACCTGCATTTCTTTCAAATCCCAAAAACCATCAGGCAACGCTTTGAGTGGATTTTTCTCAAGGTCGAGGTGCGTCAGTTTTGTGAATTTGGCAAAGTCTTTAGGCAATTCGCTGAGGTTATTAAAGGCAAGATTGAGCTTCTTCAAACTTGTAAGTTCAGAGAAATCGCGTGGCAAATCTTTGAGGCTACATTGTGCCAGATTGAGTTCTTCTAAGTGAGTCAGGCGTGGTATTTTGTGTAGTATTTCTTTTACATTCCACGTATGCAAATCTAAGGCAGTAAGCTCAAGAATAGGCTCAAATACGTCATGCAAAAGGCAATAGGACACATTCATGTCTGTACTGCGCAAAATTTGATGCAATTCTTCGTCTTCAGGCAAGCCCAAAGAGGTGAGGAATTGGAAGGCAATTTCTATGTTTGTTTCTTCGTCTGTGCGGAGGTATGCCTTCAGATTTTCTGCCCAGTCGAACTCCTGTTCTGTTTCTTCCATGTATGTGTGTGGAGAAGTTATCTTTTGATGGGTACTTTTAAGATGTCGCCACATTGGGCGCATTTGTGGAGGGCTTCATTGCCATTGAAGTTTCGGAAAATGGCGGGGAGCTGTTCGCTGATATTCACGAGTTTGCAATATTCTTCATAGAGTTTGCTGTGGCAGTTGTCGCAATACCATTGGAATCCGTCTGTATTTTCGGGCTTACGCCTTATTTCAATCACAAGCCCGACTGTGTTTTCGGTTCTTTGTGGACTGTGGGGAATGCCTGCGGGGAGCAGATACATATCACCTTCTTTGATGATAATGTCTTTGAACTCTCCATTTTCAATGATTTTGAGTGTGATGTCGCCTTGTACTTGATAAAAAAATTCGGGCGTTTCGTTGTAATGATAATCTTTGCGCTCGTTCGGACCGCCGATAATCATGATGATGAAGTCGCCTCCAGGATATACTTCTTTGTTGCAGACAGGTGGTTTGAGAAACTCGCGGTTTTCTTCAATCCAAGTGTGTAGGTTGTGGACGTTGAATAGCATAAAGATAGGTTTGAAATGAAATGTTGGTTTTTAAATTTATTTCTCTGTCGTTTTGCCTACTGCAAAACGAAGGAAAAGCCAGCCCAAGATAGCCGAGAGTGTAGAAGCCAGCACTATAGATACTTTTGCCAAGTCTTCTATTTCAGGTTGTTTATCAAAAGCCAACAGCGTTACGAATATAGACATCGTGAAGCCAATCCCAGCCAAAAGCCCTGCACCAAAGATGTGCTTCCAGCGCACACCCGTAGGAGCCGCCAGACTTGATTTTATGAATGTATCAAGTGGGCGCACTATAGGCGTGATAAGGCTTGTAAATGAAATAATATTTTTTGGCTGGTTTGCCATGAGGATAGTAGTTGTTAATCTTGTTGAAACCAAAAATTGTCTTAAAAAGTTCAAAAGGCGCATCAGCCTTTCAAAGAGTAACCATCGCCATAAGCTCCAAAAAACGCGCATCTTGCCTGATACTATCCAAGCGAGGCTCATGCTTCACAAGGAACTTGATAGCATCAGAATCTTGCAAGGCTTTCTGCAAATAGGCAAGGGCGCGTAAAGTTTCGCCTTGCAATACCTCTAAACACATAAGCGCAAGGTAGGTTTCAGTTATCAATCCACTGTCAATATATTGCAGATTCTCAATCCAGATACATTCTGCTTTGGGATATTGTTGTTTTTTTAAGTAGAGGTAGCCCAGCCTGAAACGTGCCTTTTGATTGTGGGCGTATCCCTCTTGTATTATTTTTTTGTACCACTTTGTAGCCTCATTTTCTTTGTTTAGTATTTCGCATACTTCAGCTTTGATAATCCAATTGTCTTCTATGTCAGCACGTTTTTTCAAGATTTTTTGGTACAATGTTTCTGCTTCTGCAACTTGTCCGAGCGCGATATGTATTTGGACTGTTTTGAATAAAAGCACAAACTCATTGTCATATCCGATGGCATTTCGGCAATTTTCTATAGTTTTGAGGGCTTCTGTGAAGTCTTTATGTGCTATGTGCGCTTCTATAAGTGCCAGATAATTCTCGATATATTGGTCATCATAGCTTACGGCTTTTTCAGCACTTTGGATAGCTTCTGCGAATCTACCCAACTTGAGGTAGGCTTTCGAGCAGTCTGTGTAAGGCTCTGAATAAGGGTTTTCTTGCACTATTTTTTCATACCTTTCAAGTGCTTTTTCATATTGTTGTTCTTCAAAAAAGGTATCGGCTATCATTTTACCATAATAACTATCGCTGGCAGATATATCAGGATAAGCCTCCGAGAGAGCGATTATTTTTTTGTTTTTTTTGTAGTTGTTGAATTGATTTACAAGGCTATTGAAGGCTTCTGTGTGGTCAGGAAAAATGCTTAATATTTCATAATAGATAGTTTCTATCTGTTCGATGTCTTGTGTACCTATGTTTTGACAGATATAAGCCGCCCATATCTTGGGCGATTTGGCTTTAAGGGTAGGCAAGAAAGTGTTATCTTTCTCTATAGGATTGTCGGTAAGATATAAGTTATTCAGGTTGGTTAATTTGTAAAAACTTTCAGGCAGTTGGCTAATTTTGTTGTAACTCATATTCAAGAAAGTGAGTGCTTCTAAGTCGCCTATGTCTTCAGGCAAATGCGTAAGCCCAAAACTTGACAAATCCAAGTCCGTTTCACTTGTTGTCATAGCTTGTAAGAGCTTGAGTTG
>JAAFJK010000335.1 GCA_013298105.1 Cytophagales bacterium | reverse complement strand
GTCTGCTGGGATTGCTTAACCGCGTAAAAGCTCGATAACAGACGCTTACAGCGTGGGTAAATATGCTCAAGTTATTTTTTACTCGTTCCTTACAAAAACCATAAATACACCAAATTGATGTACTTCACAGATACGCACGCGCACCTATACGCCAGCCAATTCAAAACAGACCGACACGATATGCTCATGCGGAGCGTGGAGGCGGGTGTTCAAAGGCATTATTTGCCCAATATTGACAGAGAATCGATAGAGGGTATGCTGGAGCTGGAAGAAAAATATCCCACCCATTGTTTTGCTACTATGGGCTTGCACCCCTGTTCGGTAGGCAAGGACTTTGAAAAAGACCTGTACGACATTGAGGCGTGGCTCTCTAAAAGAACCTTCAAAGCTATAGGCGAGATGGGGACAGACCTACACTGGGACAAGACCTATTTTGAACAGCAAAAAGAAGCCTTCAAGATACAAGCAGGCTGGGCAAAAAAATATAAAATTCCGCTTATTATTCATTGCCGAAAATCTACTTACGAAACCATCGCTTTGCTCAAAGAATTGCAAGATGGTACATTGCGCGGCATTTTTCATTGTTTTGGAGGCTCACTCGAAGAAGCCCAAGAAATCATCAAATTGGGCTTTCTGATGGGCATAGGCGGTGTCGTAACTTATAAGAACGCTGGATTGAAAGAGGTCTTGCCCCAGATTGATATACAGCACCTTGTTCTCGAGACGGACGCGCCCTATCTTACCCCCGAACCACACAGAGGCAAGCGAAACGAATCAAGCTATATACCACTCATAGCCCAAAAAATAGCCGATTTCAAACAAATCCCCTTAGAAGAAGTCAAACAAAAAACGACCGAAAACGCGCTGAGGCTTTTTGAAAATGATTAGACATTTTACGTTAAAAAAAGTTAAAAGCTACTAAAGCTGTTTTTTATGCGTTAATTTTGTAGTTAATTTTGGTGTTATGATAAAGAAACTTCGGCTACCACTACTTACTGCCTTGCTCACAGTCGCGCTTGTGGGCTTGGTGGGGCTACAATTTTATTGGACAAATATGGCATATCAGATTGCAAGACAGCGATTCAAGCAAACCGCCCATGAAGCCCTGCAAGCTGTAACCCAAAAACTCGAACAGCGCGAAATCATTTATGCTACCCAGCAAGGCGCAATAAAATTGCAAGATTCGCTGAAGCTCTGGGAAAAGCAACGCGCTGAATACGAGCGTGAACGTCTTGCCCAAATACAAGCCATAGAAGCACAAAAAGTACAAAAAAATATCAAACGAAACCCCAAGCAAAGCCAAATAACCATTCAACTCAAAGAAAACGCCCAAGTCCTCACCCCCAACAACATATCCCAAGTATTTATATCTTCGAAAGAATACATCAGCTTTCAAAAAATAGACTCTACGCCGATGTTTGTGATGCGTCAGGAAAAACAAGATTTTCAGGTAAAACAAACGCCTATAGTAGCAGAAAAGAAATTTATCAAAATAGAAAACAAAGAAGATGTACTCAAGTTTCTTGTCCAAGAACTCAAACAAACTAAACCTGACCTTGATAAAAGACTCTCCAAAAGACTGTTAGACTCTCTTTTGAGCAAAGAGTTTACGCAAAGAGGCATCTACCTGCCCTATACCTTTGGGGTGGAAGTGCTACCGCGAAGAGAAACCTTGCCTACCACTGCCTTGCCTGCCATGCAAGCACAAGTACAGATGCACTTAGCCGAACTCACGAACCTAAATAACTATGAAAAACCACATTATTTGTTTTTTGCCAATCAAACCGAACAGCAAAAAACACTCCACAGCAATTTTCATACACAGCTCTTTCCTACCGAGATAGTCGGCAACCGCAATACCCTTTTTGTGCATTTCCCCCAAGAAATCAACTGGCTTTGGCGCGAAATGGCGTTCACAGGGGGCGCATCTATTCTTTTTATTGGCTTGATAATAGGCTGTTTTGCTTATGCACTCTATACTATTTGGAAGCAAAAGAAAATATCAGAAGTTACCCACGACTTCATCAACAATATGACGCACGAGTTCAAAACACCTGTAGCGACTGTTGCCCTTGCCTGCGAAGCCTTGCAAGACCCCGATATGCGCCAAAATACTGCTTTTACAGGTCGATATCTACAAATCATCAAAGAAGAAAACGAACGGCTGGGCAGGCAAGTAGAGCGTGTTTTGCAGATAGCGATGCTTGATAAGACAGACTTCAGGCTAAAAATACAGCCCTGCGATATGCACGACATCGTCCAAAAAGCTATCCACAAAATAGCCCTTCAGGTAGAAAGTAGGCAAGGAATTGTTTTGACAGACCTTCGCGCTACTGCCATTGGACTTAAGGCAGATGAAGTCCATCTTACGAATGTCATCTTGAACCTCTTGGACAATGCCATCAAGTATTCCCCTGAAAGTCCACAAATTCATATAGCCACTTCAAATACCCACGAAGGCATACTTTTGACTATCTCTGACAAGGGACAAGGTATGACTAAGGAGGCGCAAGGCAAGATTTTTGATAAATTTTACCGCGTGCCTACAGGCAATGTCCACAATGTAAAAGGGTTCGGATTGGGCTTGAGCTATGTGCGGACTATCGTGCAGGCGCATCATGGGCGCGTATATGTGCAGAGTGAGGTAGGCAAGGGCAGTACATTTGGGGTGGTTTTTCCCTGTCAGGCAAAGTAAAATAAGCATTTTATTTCCTATCTACTTTTCTTGAATATGTGAAACAGTGCTTAAAAGGGACTAAAAATACATTTTATAATCAATTCAGGTTTTTTGTTACCATACCACACAATCCGTTAGTATCAGAAAATTTGGGCAGGGCAGGCAAGGGCTTTTTTTTGGTAAGTCGTAAATAAAAGTTTAGTTTTGCGCCAAAATCCCAATATTAGAAAAAACAACTATCTATGGAGTGGCTCATTACCCTATTGCAAGTGCTATTGCCTGCCTCGCTTGTCTTGTATGCTATGTATCTCACGATACGCGCTTTTGCCCAAAAAGAAATCCAACAAATGAGCTATGAGCGCGACATTCGATTGGCACATTCGCAAGAAAAAAAGACCGAACTTTTGCTAAAAAACCAAGCCGAAGTATTGCCTGTACGCTTACAAGCCTACGAGCGTATGCTCCTTTTTCTTGAGCGCACCTCGCCTGCCCAGCTTATACTGCGCCTGAATATGCCCGAAATGACTGCGCCCGTCTTACAATACATTCTTTTGCAAGAAATCAGAAATGAATACGGACACAACGTTTCGCAACAAATGTACATGAGCAATGAAGCGTGGGACTTTGTACGCAAAGCGATGGAGCAAACTGTAGTCCTTATCAATAACTCGGCTATGGGTTTGGAAGAAGATGCCCCCTCGTCCGAGTTAGCCATTCGTATTTTGCATATTGTACGTGAGTTTGACCTCAATCCCTCTACTGATGCCATAGAGTTTTTGAAGGCAGAAGTAAGACAAGAGTTTTTTTAAGTTGGAGGTTTGAAGTAAGAGGCGCGATTTTTTTTGTTTTTTCGGTTGGCAATCCGCTCGCGGTTGTCAATCCGAAAAAACAAAAAAAGACCGCGATGTAAGAGGTACGAAGTATAAAATTGTGAGTTGCTTATTGGATACAAGCAATGGCAGAAATACTTAGGAATGAAAATAAAATAACATGGTAATTTCACTCACGCGAAGCCACGCTGTAAGCGTCTGTTGGTATTGCCTAACTGCGTAAAAGCTCGATAACAGACGCTTACAGCGTGGCTAAATATTCTCAAGTTATTTTTTACTCGTTCCTTATTTTTGATTGTCTGACAATTTTTTTTTTTTGTAACTATTTAGCCCCCAGCCCCAAAGGGGAGTTTTTGTGTAAGTTTGGATTTAAACTTGCCTACCAAAACACTAAAATAGGCGAAAATTGGAGATAATTCTCCCCTTTGGGGTAGGGGGCTAAATAATTACTGATTTTTTTAATCTTTTATGAAAGATAGCGTAGTAGTAGCTTTGATAGTGTGCCTTGCGGGTGTATTGTTCTTGCCTGCCCTTGGGATAGTGCATTTATTTGACTGGGACGAGATAAACTTCGCGGAATGTGCGCGTGAGATGCTCGTGTCGGGCAACTATGCGCGTGTGCAGATTGAATTTTTGCCTTTTTGGGAAAAGCCCCCACTTTTTTTGTGGTTTCAGGCAATTTCTATGCGTATTTTTGGCGTGAATGAATATGCGACGCGTTTTCCGAATGCAGTCGCGGGAATCATTACCTTGCCTGCCCTGTATCTTGTAGGCAAGCGGTACTATGACAGACAAATGGGGCTATATTGGGTACTTGCCTACATAGGCTCTTTCCTGCCCCACTTTTATTTCAAATCAGGCATCATAGACCCTTGGTTCAATCTCTTTATTTTCTTATCGGTTTTGCAGTTGGCGCGACTTACAGAAACAGACGACCGCAAAAAACGCAATCTCTCCGCTTGGCTTGGAGGCTTATTCTTGGGACTTGCAGTGCTGACAAAGGGACCCGTAGCGGTATTTTTGGTGGGGCTTTGTGGCTTGATTTTTTGGCTCATGAGCAGGAGTTGGCTTACTTTTCGGTTTACAGAGCTTTTGCGGTATGTGGTGGCACTTTTAGCTGTCAGCGCGATTTGGTTTTTACCCGAAACGTGGCAAAATGGCGTTTGGTTTATCAAAGAATTTCTTGAGTATCAAGTCGGTTTAGCCCTTCGTGGGCAAGATACAGGGCATGAACAACCTTTTTGGTATCATGCAGTTGTGCTTTTGGTGGGTTGCTTTCCTGCCAGCATTTACTTTTTGGCAAATTTTCTGGAAAGGAAAAATCCAGAAAATCCTGCCCAAAACAACCTCCATCGTTGGCTTGCGTTGCTTTTTTGGGTTACGCTCATTGTATTTTCGCTTGTAAGCACCAAAATAGTACATTATTCTTCGCTTTGCTATTTTTCACTTACTTTTTTTGCGGCACATTATCTCTGGAAACAAGCCCCCGAACAGCGTACCTTGCCCATTGGTGGGCGAATTTTGCGGTTGTCTTTGGGGCTTTTGTGGGGGATAGCTTTGCTTGTTTTGCCCTTCGTAGGCAAGTACAAAGCACAGCTAATACCGTATATCCAAGATGATTTTGCAGTCGCCAATTTGCAGGCAAGTGTCTATTGGTCTGGGTGGGAGGCTTTGATAGGTGTGCTGTTTTTGGCGGGTTTGCTGTACGCCATTTTGCCTTTTGAAAAGTCGCTCGTGAGGCGTAATTGGGTGCTTTTTGGAACAGTAGCCATCTGTTTACAGCTTGTCATGTACATACTTATACCCAAAATAGAACGCTACACTCAAGGGGCGCACATTGATTTTTTGAAACAAATCAAAGACAAAGAGGCACACATCAGTACGATTGATTTTCATAGTTACGCATATCACTTTTATGGACAAATCACGCCTACACGCGCCAAAGAAAAGCGGACATTCTTGGAATATCACTTCGGAGGCAAGGAAAAACTAACTAAAGTAAGCTATTCACTCCAAAAAGACGCTTGGAATATGCACCTACTGAAAGACAGTCTTTCGCGCCCAGCGTATCTGGTAGGCAAGATAGGCTCGAAGGAAATGCTTGACAAAGAGCCACTTTTAGAAAAAATAACCGAAAAAAACGGGTTCGTGTTCTATAAACGAAAATAGACTTCTTGCGAATTGGAGAAGGGCAGGGTTGAGGTATCAAACAATATTTATTTCTCTTTTTGGAGGTTACAAAAAACTATAACAAAGCATTAACAATACACACAGCGTACAACACAACAATTCAAAGGAGTTGTACGTTAAATTATATAAGGACTTACAAAATAAATTTTACCCCAAATATGTTTATGAAAAAGCATTTTTTCTTGACCACAATCCTACTTTTAGGTTCTCTTGAACTTGCCTACGCGCAGGGTACTTTCAAAGTAATAGCCAGCAGTGGCAAAGAGGCTCCCTCAAAAAACGGAACTGCCCTCAAAATAGGTGGACAAATAGCTCCCACTGACCAAATCAAAGTTGGCGCAGGTAGCTACCTCGGACTTTCTTATGCCAAAGGTGGCACAGTACAAATCAGCAAAGCAGGTACTTACAGTGCCAAAGACCTTGAAAGCAAACTCTTAGCTTCTACCAAAACAGCTTCACAAAAATATGCCGACTTCATCATTGGCGAAGTAGTAAAAGGTGGAGATGTGAATATGCACAAAAATCCACACGCATATCAAAACGTAACAGGTTCAGTAGAACGTGCCATCTCTGATATGGTCGTGTTTTTGCCCAATGACACCTATTTCACTCAAGACAATTATACCTTCAAGTGGTACAGCGTCATCAAAGCTAAAAACTACAAAATAGAATTTTTTGATAACTTTGATACAGTCCTCAAAACCGTACAAGTACAAGACACTGTTTATACCATAAATCTCAACAGCCCTGAACTCAAAGAAGCAGATTTGATAAAAATTCGCGTAACGCCCAAAGAAGTAAAATTAACCAAAATACCTGAATTTTCTTTCAACAGAGATGAAGCACATCACAAGAAAATGATGGCAAAATTGGAAAAACTCAAAAAAGAATTAGGTACAGACTTGGAAACAGATGCTACCAAGCAACTCGAACTCGCCCTTTTCTTTGAAGAAAACAGAATGTTGATAGATGCCAAACAAGCCTACGAAAAAGCAAGTCAGTTAGACCCTGAAAGTGCTACTTTGGCAATCGCGCTTGACCAATTCATGATACGCTACGGCATAGGAAAAATACCTGCACCCGCCAAAAGCGAAGAATAAGCCGTACAGCGAGTTTCTAACTCGTCATTTCATAAAGCCTAAATAACTTTCGAAGATTCAAATATTTTTTAAACTGTTTATTTTCAACGTTGTCAATGGTTGCAGACCTTGACAATCGTTGAAAATAAACAGTTTTTTTGTATGTTGTCAATGGTTACAGACCTTGAGAAGCATACAAAAAAATACCAACAAATATATTTTTTTTATTGCAAATCCAACTATTACGCTTTAATTTTGCGGAATAAATACATTTTGCCAAAGAGAGATAGTAAAACACTGATTAAAGTGCGTGTGTAAAAAACAAACACAATAACACTTATTTAGAATAATTCTAAATTTAAGAAAAACACCTCTTTTTTTGTCGTTTTTTGAGCTATAAAACCTTGAAAAACAACAAATTAAGTCTGTAGTGAATAATAACACTTCTTTAACAGTTTTTTAAAATTTTTCTTTTCAGTTTGACAGATATAAAATTCTGTTGTAATATTGCCTCAAAATTAAAACTATCTCACTATACGCGCTGTATAGTTCATATCAAACAAAGAATACATAACCTAAAAATATGATTGCTTTTACCAAAACCATAACTAAATGGCTTCCCCTCTTGGGGCTTACCCTCTTATTGTGTTTGCAGGTAGCATTCGCCCAACAACCCGCAGAGAAGCCTGCTGACGGTGGGGGAGGAGATGATGCCGCCGTTGCCGCAGGCAAGGCTCTTTATGATGCGAATTGTATATCTTGCCACAGTCCTGGAGGCGAAGTAGTCGTAGGACCTGGCTTGAAAGGTATCCTTGAAAGACGTACTATAGATTGGCTGATTCCTTGGGTCAAAAACTCACAGGCTGTCATTGCAAGTGGCGACAAGTACGCGGTGGATTTGTTCAACAAATACAACAAAGCCGTCATGACAAGTTTCGCATTCTCTGATGCTGAGATTAAGTCTATCTTCGCGTATGTGAAAAGTTACAAAGAGCCTACAAAAACGACAGACGCACCCAAAGATGGACAACCTTCCACTGCTTCTTCAGGTGATGGTGGTTATTTCAATGTACTTTTGGTAGTGCTTCTCTTTGTGTTGGTGTTGATATTTACGGTATTGATGCTGTTGCTATCTGTTATCAACCGTTTCTTGAACCAAAAAACAGACCTCAATGAAGCTGACCTTGAATTGGTCAATCAAAAATTTGAGCCAAGCAAAGTATTCAACAGCCGCCCTTTTATAGTAGGTGTTGCGCTTATATTTGCCTTAGTAACTTTGAAAGCTACTATAGATGGTATGGTGGACATTGGTATCCAACAAGGTTATGCACCTACACAGCCTATACCATTCTCACATAAATTGCACGCAGGACAATATGGCATAGATTGTGGATATTGCCACACAGGAGCTTACAAAGGCAAAGCGGCTACCATTCCTTCTGCCAGCACTTGTATGAACTGCCACAACCAAATCAAACGTGGTTCTCCTGAAATCCAAAAAATATACACAGCGATTGAGAAAAATCGTCCTATAGAATGGGTGCGTATCCACAACCTACCTGACCTTGCCTACTTCAACCACGCCCAACACACCAACGTAGCGGGACTTGACTGCTCAAAATGTCATGGCGAAGTAGCACAGATGGAAGTCGTACAACAACGCGCTCCGCTTACGATGGGCTGGTGTATCAACTGCCACCGCGAAACAGTGGTAGAACACGCCAACAACAACGCTTACTACGATAAGTTACTTGCCTACCATCAAAAGCAAGGCATCAAAAAAATGACTGTAGAAAATATAGGCGGTCTTGAGTGTGCAAAATGCCACTACTAAATTTCAGATTTTTTGATTGACGATTTACAAAGGTTTGTAAGTTGTCAATCAAAAATCGTAAATCAAAAATCGTAATTTAAAAAATCAAATCATTTTGAACTATCATCACACTAAGGATATAAATATGGAAAGCAACGGAAAACGTTATTGGCGCGGGATAGAGGAATTGGAAAACGACCTTGAGTTTGTAAAGAACGCAGAAAAAGAATTTTCTGATGCTCCTACAATTACAGAGGACGGTTCTCAACCAAATCGCCGCGACTTTTTGAAACTTATGGGCTTTAGTGTGGCAGCCGTATCCGTTGCCGCTTGCCAAGCACCTGTTAAAAAAGCCATTCCTTACCTACAAAAACCTGCGGAACTTGACCCAAGCATACCTAATTACTATGCCTCTACTTTTTTTGAAGATGGAGATTATGCAAGTATTTTGGTAAAAACACGCGAAGGTCGCCCCATCAAAATAGAAGGCAATGACCTCTCAGCCATCAGCGGTGGAAAAACCAGCGCGAAAGCACAGGCTTCGCTTCTTAGCCTTTATGATACCGACAGGTACAAAGGCTTTATGAAAGGAAAGGCTGAAATCTCGATGGAGAAAGCAGACGAAGAAATCAAAAGTGCCTTAGAAAGTGCTGGAGCTATTCGTATCGTTACGCCTACTGTCATCAGCCCCTCTACAAAAGCAGTCGTAAAAGCCTTTACAGAAAAATATAAAGGCACAAAACACATTACTTATGATGCACTTTCTGCATCAGGTATGCTTGAAGCAAACAAAGAATCGTTTGGTACAGCGATGATACCAAGCTATGATTTTAGCAAAGCAGACGTAATCGTAAGTATAAATTGTGATTTCTTAGGTACGTGGATTTCTCCTGTAGAGTTCTCTCGTCAGTATGCCCAAAACCGCAAGGTAGGCAAGGAGAGAAAGGAAATGTCGCGTTTTTATGCCCTTGAGTCGCGTATGTCTATGACAGGCGCAAACGCAGATTATCGCACCGCTATCAAACCTTCACAAGAGGGCGCAGTAGTGGCTTCATTGTATAAAAAAATCACAGGAAGCGACACTTTCAAAGACGAAAAAATAAACAAAGCCCTCGACCGCATAGCCAAAGACCTCAAAAGTGCGCAAGGCAAATCCTTAGTAGTTAGTGGCTCAAATGATGTTACGGTACAAACCATAATAAATGCCATCAACAACGAACTTGGAAGCTATGGCACTACTATAGATACAAATACACCTTGCTATTTGCGTCAAGGAATTGATGCAGATATGAACGCTTTTATAGATGATGTAAAAGGCGGAGGCGTTGATGCGGTAATTTTCTTTGGTACAAATCCCGTTTACAATCACCCAAGAGGCAAAGAACTCAAAGACGCACTTAGCAAAGTAAAAACAAGAATCAGCTTTGCGATGCGTCCAAACGAAACTTCAGAGCTTTGCGAATATATCTGTCCAAACCACCATTATCTCGAATCGTGGGGAGATGCAGAACCCAAAAAAGGACATCTTTCACTCATACAGCCTACTATCACACCTATTTTCAAAACAAGACAGGCACAGGAAAGTTTGCTTATTTGGGCGGGTGCAAAAGTTACCAATTACTATGACTTTGTACGTGGAAATTGGAACAAAGCTATCTTTACGGCAGGCAAGGGCAAATCTTTCGACGAGTTCTGGGCAAATACACTCCATGATGGTATATTCGTAGGGGGAGCAGTAAAGGTAGAAGCAAAAGTAGAGGCAAAAGCGGAAGGCAAAGAAGACGAAAAGCCTACCGAAAAAGAAGAAAAACCGCGTGTAGCGGGTGCTTTCAAAGGTGATGTAGAAGGTGCGCTTTCAGATATTGCTAAAGAATACAAAGCCGATACGACAGCCGAACTTGAGATTCAACTATACGAAAAAGTAGCTATAGGCAGTGGTATGCACGCCAATAACCCTTGGCTACAAGAAATGCCAGACCCGATTACCCGCACTTGTTGGGGAAATTATGTCTGCATATCACAAGTAACTGCCAAAAAGAAAGAAATTTCACAAAATGACGTAGTAAAAGTAACGGTAGGTAGCACTTCATTTGAATTGCCTGTACTTATTCAGCCAGGACAAGCCAATGACAGTATCTCAGTTGCTGTAGGTTATGGACGTACAACGGCAGGCAAGATAGGCAAAGGCATTGGTCAAAATGTAGCCCCTTTGATAAATAAAACAGGCTGGGCTACTGCCAAAATAGAAAAAACAGGCAAATATGAAGAAATTGCGCAAACACAAACACACCATACTATCATGGGGCGCGACATCATTCAAGAAGCCTCTTTGAAAGAATACAAAGAAAAAGCCACGGCAGGACGTAACCTTATCACAATACACACAGATAAAGGACCTAAACGCCCTACAGATATAACACTTTGGAAAGGACATACATATCCCAATCACTCATGGTCGCTTATGGTCGACCTTAACACCTGTACAGGTTGTGGGGCGTGTGTGGTAGCTTGCCAAATTGAAAATAATGTACCAGTGGTAGGCAAGAAAGAAGTCATCAATCGCAGAGAGATGCACTGGATACGCATCGACCGCTACTATAGCAGTGATGCAAACTTTACTGCCGAACAACACAAAAAAGGAAAAGAAGATGGCAGTTATGGCGACATGGAAATCCCTTCAGATAATCCTGATGTTACATTCATGCCTTTGATGTGCCAACACTGTAACAATGCGCCTTGTGAAACAGTTTGCCCTGTACTTGCTACTACACACAGCAACGAAGGTCTGAATCAAATGGCTTACAATCGTTGTGTGGGTACACGCTATTGTGCAAACAACTGTCCTTTCAAAGTGCGCCGCTTCAACTGGTTCCACTATGCAGAAGATAGCCGCTTCACAGAAGTAAACCCCACACAAACCAATGACCTTGGACGTATGGTGTTGAATCCTGATGTTACGGTGCGTTCTCGTGGTGTGATGGAAAAATGTACTATGTGTGTACAACGCATACAGGCAGGCAAGCTCGAAGCGAAAAAAGAAAAACGCCGTCCGAAAGATGGAGAAATCCAAACAGCTTGTTCACAAGTTTGTCCTACAAACGCTATCATATTTGGTGATATGTTAGACGAAAATAGTCAAATCGGAAAACTTGTTGCCGAAGAACATGACAAACGCGCGTATCATTTGCTTGAAGAAATCAATGTGAAGCCTCAAATAAGCTACCTAACCAAAATCCGCAATACAGATGAAGCAAAAGCACGCTTCGCGGCAGAATCACACGGAGGCGGACATGGCGACCACAAAGAGCACAAGGAGCATAAAGAAGAAAAAGGTACTAAAAAAGAAGAAAAACATTAATCCTCAAACTGTAATCACGAGATAAAAATATGAACGTTACTTCACCCGTAAGACCTGCCCTCGTACTGAGGCAGATGCACGATAAAAACAGAGAAACGACATACCATGACGTTACAAATGACATTTGTAAGCAAGTGGAAGCAGGTTTCAATCCTCGCTGGATGGGAGCTATGGCAATCTCCTTGGTTGTATTAGCTTGGGGTTGCTATTGCTTGTACCGTACTTGGTGGTTTGGATTAGGAGAGTGGGGACTAAACAAAACTATAGGCTGGGCGTGGGACATCACGAACTTCGTATGGTGGGTAGGTATTGGTCACGCTGGTACACTAATTTCAGCTATCTTGTTACTTTTCCGCCAAAAATGGCGTACTTCTATCAACCGCGCGGCAGAAGCGATGACCATATTTGCGGTACTTTGCGCAGGTTCGTTTATCCTTATGCACATGGGAAGACCTTGGCTTGGGCATTGGTGTTTACCTTTGCCGAATACATACGGCTCACTTTGGGTAAACTTCAACTCACCTTTGATATGGGACGTATTTGCGATTAGTACGTATTTGACAGTTTCATTGGTATTCTGGTATATGGGCTTATTGCCTGACCTTGCTACCATCAGAGAACGTGCTACCAATCCAATTTCTAAATTTGTCTATGGATTGATGAGTTTTGGTTGGGACGGTTCAGCAAAAACTTGGGCGCGTTATGAGATGATTTCGCTTATTTTGGCTGGTCTTTCTACACCGCTTGTACTTTCAGTACATACTATAGTAAGTTTTGACTTTGCTACTTCAGTGATTCCTGGTTGGCACACGACTATCTTTCCTCCCTACTTCGTAGCGGGTGCGATTTTCTCTGGCTTTGCGATGGTGCTTACACTTATGCTTGTAACACGCTTTGTATTCAAACTTGAGGCTTACATTACGCGCGAACACATTGAGGTAATGAATAAAATTATCTTAATCACAGGTTCTATAGTAGGTATAGCGTACATTACAGAATTTTTCATAGCTTGGTACTCTCAAGTATCTTACGAACAATACGCATTTATCAACCGTATGTTCGGACCTTATTGGTGGGCATATTGGGCAATGATGTCTTGTAACGTAATCACGCCACAGTTCTTCTGGTTCCGCTCTATTCGTAGGAATATTTACTGGACATTTGCACTTTCTATTGTAGTAAATATTGGTATGTGGTTCGAGCGTTTTGTAATCATTGCTACTTCTTTGCACCGCGATTATTTGCCATCAAGCTGGGCTATGTTCTGGCCTACTTATGTGGACGTGGGCGATTATTTATTCAGCTTTGGTTTCTTCTTTACTTGCTTCTTCTTATTTGCTAAGTTTTTGCCTGTAATCAATATGGCAGAAGTAAAATCTGTACTTAAAGCCTCCAATGAGCAATCGAGCGAAGGATATGCTGATGATGAGTACAACACAGTAGAAGAAAAGGCTGTAGCGCAACACTAAGAGTGCTTTGAGGTTAGAGGTACGAAATTAGAATTTTTCTAACCACAAAGGCTAACATAAAAAGTGGCAGGCAAGGAATTTTTATTCTTTGCCACCACTTCAAAACAGTAATAAATTTTGCCTTGCCTACCGATGGCGTAGGCAAGGAAAATATAAATAAAAACTATCATGGCAAATAAATCAAAATATTTGGTGGGCATCTTTGATGATGATGAAGTGCTTATCAAAGCTATAGATAAAATACGCGGACTTGGGGTAAAAATTCATGAGGTTTATACACCCTTTCCTGTCCACGACCTCGATGTGCATCTTGGACACCCACGTACACGCTTAGGAAAAGCGGCGTTTATGTTTGGGGCTACGGGGACTACACTCGCTATTACTATGCAGACTTCGATGCTGGGCTTTCTTTGGCCTATGAATATCGGAGGCAAAGACCACGTGGCGTACCCTGACTTTGTGCCTGTATCTTTTGAAGCAACCGTCTTATGTGCCGCACTTGGCATGGTGGCTACTTTCCTAATCTCTAATGGACTCGGACCTGGTAAAAAAGCTAAAATGTTTGACCCTCGCAGTACAGATGACAAATTTGTAATGGCGATAGAATTTGATAAAAATACGGCTTTTACACACGCACAACTTGAACAAATATTGACTGAGTCGGGCGTAAGTGAAAAACCTTTTGAAAAAGAACTCTAAATTACCACAAAAACCAATACAATGAAGACAAAAAAACTATCTTGGATTTATGCAGTGGCATTTGTGGGCGTGCTAAGTTCTTGTGGAAGAAGTCCCGAAGACCCTGGCACAGAATATGCACCGCAAATGTATATCTCAAAGGCTTATGAGCCTTTTAGTCAAGTAGCAGGTACTAAAAATACCATCAACCCCATGGGAACCAATATGCGTACCCCACCTGCCAATACGTTGGCAAGAAGAAGATATAATGTAACACTTGAAGGAGGCGGACGCGACATTATGGCGTACAATATCCACAAGGATAGCATGGCTAAATCTGAGCGTATATTGACTAACCCGTTTGAGCCTACAGACCAAGTAATGGCTGATGGACAAGTGCTTTATACACGCTTCTGTGCACATTGTCATGGAAATGATGGGGGAGGGCAGGGACCTGTAAATGCACAATACAAAGGTGTGGCAAATATCAGTGCTACAGGAGCTTTGAAAAACATGAATGGTGGACACATTTATCATGTCATCACGCATGGCAAAGGCAGAATGTGGGCGCACGCAAGTTTGGTAAATCCTGATGAGCGTTGGAAAATCGTTTGGTACGTGCATAAGTTACAAGGACAAGATGTTTCTATGAAAGGAAGTAAGCCTGTTGAGCTAAAAGCTGAAAAAGGTGCCACTTTTGTACTTGATGCGGTACTTTTCAAATCAGGTAGCAATGAATTGGAAGAAAGTTCTAAAAAAGAGCTGGCTCGTGTGATAGATTTTATGAAAAAGAATCCACAAGTAAAAGCTGAAATAGACGGACACACAGATAATCAAGGGGACAAAGCAACAAACCAAAAACTTTCAGAAAAACGTGCCAAAATGGTGGCAGACTTTTTGGAAGCAAACGGCATAGCGACAGACCGCGTTGATTTCAAAGGCATGGGCGACTCCCAACCTAAAGCATCTAATGACGACGAGAAAGGCAGAGCAAAAAACCGCCGTATCGAGTTCAAAGTATTGTAACATAATCTAATTTTTAGACTAATTATGGCAGGACATAAACACCTCTCACTCGCTAACGAAAAAATGCAATTTGAATTTACAGCTACCCTAAAGACACGCCTATTGACAGGCATGGCGATAGGTGCGGGTATGATTCTATTGTGGATTATTTGGGCTATGTTAGTACCCGAAGCCGCTTCTCACGGACCAGAACACACTATGGCAAGTGGCGGGGCAGAAGGCGGACACGCTTATAGCTGGACAAAACGCCTTTGGGCTAACCTTTGGCTTTGTACCCTTTATTTTAATGGCATTGCACTTTTGGGCATATTCTTTTTTGCAGTAAATTATTTGGCATGGGCAGGCTGGTCTGCATTGATTAAGCGTGTGCCTGAAACCTTTGGCTATTTCTTATTCGTTACTGCACCTTTATTGCTTATCATCTTTTTCTTGGGTGGTCATGAGATTTTCCATTGGACAGATGCAAGTCTTTACGAAAAAGGTGGTGCAAATTATGATAAAATCATTGCAGGCAAGCAAGGATTTTTGAATACACCCTTCTTTTTGGTGCGTATGATTATTTATTTCTCACTTTGGATTGGTTTGTTTCTTTTCTTGCGTAGAATGTCGCTTGCAGAAGATAAAATCACTGATTTGAGAGGTTATCTGAAAAAGCCTGACCTGTATAACAAAATTGTATATTATTCAACTGCTTTCATAGTAGTATTTGGCGTAACAATCTCTACTTCTACATGGGACTGGGTAATGTCCATAGATACACACTGGTTCAGTACTATGTTTGGTTGGTATAATTTTGCAAGTTATTGGGTAGCAAGTTTGGCTACAATTACGCTTGCGGTTATCCTTCTGAAAGAGCAAGGTTATTTTACCAATTTGGGAGAGCACCATTTACATGACTTGGGTAAGTTCATGTTTGCATTTAGTATTTTCTGGACATATATTTGGTTTGGACAGTTTATATTGATTTATTATGCAAACATTCCTGAAGAAACAGTGTATTTCAATGCACGTTTGAATGGAGGCTTCTATCGTCCGATTTTCTTCTTGAATATCTTTTTGAATTTCATAGTGCCTTTCCTTTCTCTTATGGCGAAAGAATCAAAACGCACTATGACTATTTTGAAAGTAGTAGCTTGCAATATCTTGGTAGGTCATTACATTGATTTCTACATGATGATTATGCCTGCTACAGTAGGTCAGCACGCTGATTTTGGCTTGATAGAGTTTGGTTGTGTTACTTTGTTTGCAAGTGCATTTATCTATATGTTTGCACACCAATTAAGCAAAGCTCCTTTGATTGCCAAAAATCACCCACTTTTGAAGGAAAGTCTGTATTTTACACAGTTCAACTAAAATCATATTTTTGGGTGATATTTTTATCACCCAAAAATATTTTCAAAAAAAACGACTATTTTCAAAACAAAAATATCTTACAAATTTTTGTAATATAAACTAACTAAAACACATGACAAGTGTAATCGTAATATCTTCTCTCATTCTCACTTTTGCAGTTTTGATACTTCTATTTAGGATTCAATCCTTGGTGGCTGTATTGAAAGGCTCACACGAAACGGTGGGTACAAGCAATAAAGTAAATGCGGCTATGATGGTAGTTATTCCCCTACTCATGTTGGTAGCGGCGGCTATGCATTATCCACACGCGGCAAAAGAGTTTCATTTGCCTATAGCCTCTGAACATGGCGTTTGGACTGACGACTTATTTTGGATTACGATTTATGTAATTCTGGTTATGTTCCTAATCACAAACGCGGCACTGTTCGGTTGTGCTTTCTACTACCAATATAATCCTAACAGAAAAGCTTCTTTCTACCACGACAATCCCACTGTAGAGATAGTTTGGACTATCATTCCTGCAGTTATCATGGCAGTATTGGTATTTGCTGGCTGGAGAGTATGGTACAACACCATGGAGTTTCCGAACGACAAAAACGCCGAAGTAATAGAAATCATGGGTAAGCAATTTGCGTGGCAAGTGCGCTATCCTGGTAAAGATGGCGTTTTGGGTAAGTACGATTTTCGTTTGATTGATGATGCGAAAGGCAACGAGTTTGGTATTGATTTCGAAAAAGAAGGCGCAGATGATGATTTCCTTGCACGTGAGTTGCACATTCCAAAAGGTCGCCCTGTACGTTTGAAAATTAGAGCGCGTGACGTGTTGCACAGTGTTTATATGCCACATTTCCGCGTGAAAATGGACGCTGTACCCGGTATGCCTACAGAGTTTGTATTCACACCTACCAAAACTACCGAAGAAATGCGTACCGAAACAGGCAATGGTAAATTTAATTATGAACTCGCCTGCACTGAAGTTTGTGGAAAAGCGCATTTTGCTATGAAATACATCATAGTAGTAGAGGAGGAGGAAGACTACAAGAAGTGGTATGCGGCACAAAAGACTTTCTTGGAAGATAAACCCGAATTCAAAGGCAAAGGCATGAGTTCTTTGAAAAAGAAAAATCTTGCAAGTGCCGAAAAAGAAGTTAAAACAGAAAAAAATTAATTCTATCACGAATAAAAAATAAAAATATGGCAGAACACGCACAAGTACACGCTGAGGTGCATGGACATGACCACGACCATCATCATGACCATGACCACGACCACGACCACCATGAGCAAAGTTTCATATCAAAATATGTGTTTAGCGAAGACCACAAAACTATAGCTAAACAATTCCTAATCATGGGTTTGATATGGGCATTCATAGGTGGTGCAATGTCCGTAATATTTCGTTTGCAGTTGGGCTTTCCTGACATGAATCTTGAGTTCCTACGTCCCATACTTGGCACTTGGATAAATGAAACAGGCAAACTCGGACAAGAGCAATACCTTGCCCTTGTTACTATGCACGGAACTATCATGGTATTCTTTGTGCTTACGGCAGGTTTGAGTGGTACTTTCAGTAACTTCTTGATACCGCTGCAAGTAGGCGCACCCGATATGGCTTCGGGATTTTTGAATATGCTTTCTTTCTGGTTCTTCTTCTTGGCAAGTGTGATTATGTTCGCATCTTTGTTTATAGAAACAGGACCTGCAAGTGGAGGCTGGGTGGTTTATCCTCCTTTGAGCGCATTGCCACAAGCGATGTCAGGTTCAGGATTGGGTATGACCATGTGGCTAATGAGTATGTCCATCTTTATTGCTTCCAGTCTTTTAGGTAGTATCAACTACATCACGACTGTAATCAATATGCGTACAAAAGGTATGTCATTTACACGCTTGCCTCTCACGATTTGGGCGTTTTTCTTGACAGCCATTATTGGTGTACTTTCTTTTCCTGTACTTTTCGCAGCAGCTCTTTTGTTGATTTTTGACAGAAGCATGGGTACAAGTTTTTACCTTGACCAAATCTATATCGGAGGCGAAGCATTGCATAATCAAGGCGGTAGCGCGATATTGTATCAGCACTTGTTTTGGTTCTTGGGACACCCTGAAGTATATATTGTACTCTTGCCTGCCCTTGGCATCACGTCTGAAATCATTGCTACCAACTCACGCAAGCCTATTTTTGGCTACCATGCTATGATTGGTTCTATGATAGGCATTGGATTCCTTTCGTTTATCGTATGGGCGCACCATATGTTCATGACAGGTATGAATCCGTTTTTGGGAACTGTGTTTATGTTCTTGACACTTATCATTGCGGTACCCTCTGCAGTTAAAGCCTTCAATTATATTGCGACACTTTGGCAAGGCAATATCATCTTTACGCCTGCTATGTTATTTTCTATCGGTCTTGTATCGGTGTTTATTTCGGGTGGTGTAACAGGTATCGTATTGGGTAACAATGCACTCGATATTCAGCTTCATGATACATACTTTGTGGTAGCTCACTTCCACATAGTAATGGGCAGTGCTTCATTCTTTGGATTCGTGGCGGGTGTATATCATTGGTTCCCCAAAATGTTTGGACGTATGATGGACGCTAAGTTGGGTTATATTCACTTCTGGATTACTTTTATAGGTATCTATTGTGTGTTTTTCCCTATGCACTACACAGGTATTGCAGGTTTCCCACGCCGCTACTATTCTCACACAGGATTTGATGCTTTTAATAAGTTTGCAGACTTGAATATGTTTATCAGTGGTGCGGCAATCGTAACGTTCTTTGCACAAGGTTTATTTGCTTTCAACTTTGTATATAGCATATTCAGAGGTCGCATAGCTCCTGAAAATCCTTGGAATGCAACTACGCTTGAATGGACTACGCCTCGTGTGCCTGGACATGGTAACTGGCCTCATGGACAGATTCCTCACGTACACCGTTGGGCATACGATTATAGCAAACCGAATGCAGATAAAGATGGTTTTGGTGATTTTATTCCTCAACATATTCCTCTTTCGCAAACGCCAAACTCTAATACAGAGCATGACATGGCGCACTCACACAAGGCACAACACGCCTAATTAGGTTTGAAATAATAAAAAGCCTCTTTTCTTTTTGGAAAGAGGTTTTTTTATTATTTATATTTCGGTACACTAAAACCAAATTTTGGCATAAATCATAAATCCTCCCATGCTTTTAGAAGTACAAAATCTCACAAAACAATATACAGAAGGTGTGGGCATATCGGCAGTATCGTTTGCGGTGGAAGCCTCCGAATGTTTGGCTATAGTAGGGGAGAGCGGAAGCGGAAAATCTACTCTTTTGCAAATACTTGCAGGTTTTTTGCAGGCAGATGAAGGCTTGATGCGGTTGGCAGGGAAGGTTTTGCCCTTGCCTGCCACGATGCTCGTGCGCGGATATCCCGATATACAGCTCGTCCCACAAGATTTTAAACTTTTGCCCAATCACAAAGTTTGGGATAATATCTCATATCCTATCCGAAACTATCCTAAGAAAGAACTTCAAAACCGCCTTGCCTACCTTGCCGAATTATTGAATATCCAAGACTTACTTTTGCGCTATCCGCGCGAACTTTCTGGAGGGCAACAACAGCGTGTGGCGATAGCCCGCGCCATGAGTCTTGAGCCTGATGTACTTTTGCTGGACGAACCATTCAATCAAGCCGATACACAAACCAAACATCAACTTGAGAAAATCCTTGCCTCCCTTACCCAAGAAACGCAGACTGCGCTCATACTCGTAACGCATGAAGCTACTGAAGCATTGAGCTTGGCAAATCAAATGCTGGTCTTGAGGGCAGGCAAGGTCTTGCAATATGCCCCGCCCCAAAAAATTTATCAAACACCGCGTACAGCATACGTAGGCAAGCTCATGGGACATCTCAACGAGCTTGACAAAAAAACTTGCCTACGCGCCGAGCATTGCTACTTTGCAGATGCACCTACAGCGTTCGAAGCTGAGATTATCCATGTTTTTTATGAAGGCTACCGCTATAGATATACCCTCCGTACAGGGGCAGGCAAGGAATGGATAGTTTATGATACAAAATATTTTGAAAAAAAACATTATTACCTTGCATGGCAGGCAAGTAACTTGTTAGAGTTTTCATAATTTCATAATTTTTGTTATCTTTGCGCCATAATTATCTGAAGCCAAATCAATGGAAAATATCCATATCGAAAAAACAAGTAAAACCCCAGAAGTCATCTTTGATGCAGAAAAGCATTACTTAGAAATCAAAGGCGTATCCATTCCTGAAGATTCTGAACACTTTTATCGTCCCTTGATGGAGTGGATGATAGCTTATGTAGATGATGTAAAAACACAAAACGCGACTGAACTGCCTGTCGAAGAACCGTCAGAAGAACAGCCTCAAGAAGAAATCACAGCAGAAGCTACAGAAGAACTTGCCGAAACAACCGCGCCGAAGCACGAAAAAATCGCGCCTTTGGTAAGTCTAAAATTGATATATTTCAATACAAGCACTGCCGATTATTTGGTCAATCTTTTGCGCAAATTGCGTGAAATACAAGAAGACTATACACCCATCATGGACAATGGCTCGTTCAATCCTGATGAGGCACCACCACATCTGGTAACTGTAGAATGGTGCTATGAGATAGAAGATGATGATATGTACGATACAGGCACGCATTTTGAGTCGGTGCTTGAGATGCCTTTCACGTACATAGCACTCGATGAGATAGTATAAAAAAACTCCCTTTTTGTCATGTACAGCTGGTTATTTCTTTTATCCCTTTTTTGTGTGGTAGCCACGAGTGGGCAGGCACAATATTTTGCTGAAGAGCATTGGCATCAAGGGAATGCCATCGTAGAGAGTGGCGACACACTCAGTGGGGCTTTGCAATACAGCACAGATACAGAAACTATCCAAATACGAGGCGCAAATAACGTCCAGACTTATTCTGCCCGAAAACTGCTGGCGTTTCAGTTTCATGACAAGCAACTTGCCATCAATCGGCTTTTTTACGTTTTTCCTTATGCGAAAGTGTCAGGCTATCAAACGCCTGTCTTTTTTGAATTGCTCGAAAGAGGCAATAAAGTTACGCTCCTACAGCGCGAAATCCTCGTGATAAGGACAAATACAAACCGCCCTTTCCTGAACCCCATGGGACCTGTTTTCAACCCTATGCCTGTCCAAATCAGAACTGTAGAGCCTCAATTTTATTTTTTTTATGCAGATGGCAAAATCAAAAGATTCAAAGGTTCGCACAAACAATTAAGCCTCCTTTTGCCCAATTATGGCACTGCCATGAAAAAATTTGTGAAAGAAAAAGGCTACAACCCCCAACGCATAGACGACCTGATGCTTATCATCAGGCAATATAATACGCTTAATCCCTAAAATCTCATGCAAAATACCCTTGCCTACGCCCAAGCTCAAGATGCTCAAGATGCGTTGCGTACTTTTCGTGCCGAGTTTTATATACCCAAACATACAGATGGCACAGATGTTTTGTATTTTACGGGCAATTCGCTCGGCTTGCAACCCAAACGCGCTATGCAATACTTGCAAGAAGAAATGCAAAAATGGCAAACGCAAGGCGTAGAAGGACATTTTACAGCTCCACGTGCGTGGTTTGACTACCACAAACATTTGCGCGAGGGGCTGGCGCACCTGACGGGAGGCAAGGCGCATGAAGTAGTAGCCATGAACTCGCTCACTACGAATTTGCATATACTTTTGGCTACTTTTTATCAACCTACAGGCAAACGTACCAAGATTTTGATAGAAGAAGGCGCATTTCCTTCAGACCAATACGTAGCCGAATCGCAGGCAAGGTCGCATGGCTTAAATCCTACCGAAACTATCGTAGAACTGCCTACAGGTGCGAATGCCATAGAGTTTATAGAAGCATTGGGCGATACGCTCGCGCTTGTGATGCTGGGTGGCGTAAATTATTACACAGGGCAATTTTTTGACTTGCCTGCCATCACACGCACTGCGCAAGAGGTGGGTGCGAAGGTGGGCTTTGACCTTGCGCATACTATCGGCAATTTGCCCTTGCAACTGCACGATTGGGGGGTAGATTTTGCGGCTTGGTGTAGCTATAAATACCTGAATGCAAGTCCAGGAGGCGTGGGAGGTATTTTTGTCCACGAAAAACATTTGAATCCGCCACAACCTCGCCTTTTTGGTTGGTGGGGTTATGAAGAAAATTCACGCTTTTTGATGCAATCGGGCTTTAAGCCTGAGATGAGTGCGGACGCTTGGCAGATGAGCAATGCGCCTATTTTGAGTATGTCGGTACTTTTGGCTTCACTGACTATTTTTCAGGAAGCGGGCATCACGCGCCTGCGCGAAAAAAGCATTCAGCTTACGAATTATTTGGAGTTTGTGCTACAAGATGTGGCAAAAAAAATAGATTTACCTATTCGTATCTTGACTCCTGCCTTGCCTGCCCAGCGCGGTTGCCAGCTTTCGCTTGAGGTAGGCAAGGGTGGAAAAGCCTTGCACGAACGCCTGACAGCGCAAGGCGTGATTTCAGATTGGCGCGAGCCTGCTGTTATTCGCTTCGCGCCCGTACCGCTTTACAATTCGTTTGAAGATGTGTATCGTTTGGGGGAAAGGTTTTTATAGAAGGCTTTTTATTTTTGGAAAAGCTATGTTATAAAATCTTGCCTGCCAAATACAAATATGCCACAGGCGGCTCGTCTGTGTGCATAATACACCCCACAGACGAACCGTCTGTGCTACAAATTTAACCATATAAAAACACAGAAAAACAAAAACGACTTGCCTGAAGAAATGATACAACAAGTCATTCAGCATTTTATGAACCTTGAAAACTCAAAATAAAAGTTATGGCATCTAAAAGGTTTTTTGATTATTTTAATCTTGCTAAACCTTATTTCAAGAATAGGCAAGAAATGTTTGATTTGCTGGAGCAGCCTTTTGATTGCATAGCTGAAAATCATAAATGGTTGTATATGATGCAAATAGAAGTTTTGGAAGCTACTGCTAAAATAGCTTCTGAAGCAAGTAAAGACCATAAAAAAGCCTTACAAGAATACGAAAAGATGAGATTAGTCGCTAAATGGTTGAATGAGGCTGAAATGCACTTTGACCCCAGATTTGGGTCGATGAGTTGTGCCGATTATTTTGGAAGCTATTTTTATGTTCATCCGCTTTGGTATTTCTCTGATTATAATAGTAATAGTATAGGCACAAAATTTCATAAATTTGAATACAAAATAGAACAAATGGAACAAGAAGAAGAAAATTTGCGCAATGGCATAAAAAGCCATTCTTTGAATGACGATTTCAAAATGTTAGAATTACAACCCAAAATTGACCAAGCCTTAGCAGACCTCAAAGCCAAGATGAATTTGTAACATAACTTGCCTACCTGATACAAATGTAGCACAGATGGCTCGTCTGTAAATATAGCGAACAGGCAAGATGCCTGTTCTACAAATTTAACCTCCATAACCCATGAAAAAAACAACGCTCTACTCTCTAATCCTTTGCGCTTGGCTGATAAGCAATCTTGCCTATGCACAGAAAAAACAAATTACCCTCGAAGACGTTTGGGCGAAAGGCACGTTCCGTGCCAAGTCAGTCTATGGCGTGAATTGGACAAAAGACGGACAATTTTACACCTCGCAAGTGGAAAACAAAATCGTGAAATACGAAATCACCACAGGCAAGGAAGTCGCAACGCTGTATGATGGCAATATCGAATTTGATGAATACGCCTTCAGTGCAAATGAAGACAAAATTTTGCTCAAAGTTACGAAAGAGCAAATCTATAGACGCTCCACACGTGGCGATTTTCATCTCTATGAAATAGCCTCCAAAAAAACTACTCAAATCAACCAAGATGGCAATTTGATTTCCTATTGCACACTCTCGCCTGATGGCAGTAAGGTAGCGTATGTACGTGGCAACAATCTGTATTTCAAAGACTTAGCTTCTATGAAAGAGGTAGAAATCACAAATACAGGCAAGTTCAATCATATCATCAACGGTTCTACAGATTGGGTGTATGAAGAAGAATTTAGCTTTGCACAAGCCTTTTTCTGGTCGCCTAACAGCAACAGAATTGCGTACTACATCTTTGATGAAAGCAAAGTCAAAGAATACAATATGCAAATGTGGAAAGGACAAAAAGAAGGCTACCCTGAAGACTATCGCTTCAAATATCCGAAAGTAGGCGAGGATAACTCTGTAGTGGAAATTGCAGTTTATCATTTAGACAATCAAAAAATAGTAAAAATGGATATTGGTACAGAAAAAGACCAATATATCCCGCGTGTAAAATGGACAAATGATGCCAACACACTTTCTATCCGCCGTTTGAATCGTTGGCAGAACAATATGGATTTGCTTCATGCAGATGCGCAAACAGGCAAGACAACCGTAATTTTGAACGAAAAAAGTGATACTTATGTAGATGTGGATTACAATGACCACCTTACCTACCTCGCAGATGGGAAACATTTTATCCATGCAAGCGAAAAATCGGGCTACAAACATCTGTACCTACACGATATGACAGGCAAGTTGGTGCGCCCTATCACCGCAGGTGAGTGGGAGGTTACGAGCTTTTTAGGCATTGATGAAAAGAAAAAATTGGTGTATTTCACTTCCGCAGAAGTTTCGCCTCTTGAGCGTCATGTGTATGTGGTGGGGCTTGATGGCAAAAACAAAAAACAACTTTCTACCGAAAAAGGCACAAATGAACCTAATTTTAGCGCGGATTTCAAATATTATTTGAACTACCAAGAAACTGCCGCCTCGCCTGTTACCGTAACGTTGCATGAGTCGCCTTCAGGCAAGAAATTGAAAACCTTAGAAGATAACAAAGGCTTGCGCGAAGTGTTGGCAGGTTTTCAAATCAGCGCACCCGAATTTTTCAACTTCAAAACCGAAGATGGCACTTCTTTGAATGGCTACATGATGAAGCCCGCCAATTTTGATGCTAACAAAAAACACCCTGTTTTGATGTTTGTGTATGGAGGTCCTGGCTCACAGACTGTAAAAGATGAAGGGCTACAAAACTACTTTTGGCATCAAATCTTAGTGCAAAAAGGGTATATCGTAGTATCTATAGACAATAGAGGCACAGGGGCGCGTGGTACAAAATTCAAACATTCGACTTACCTACAGCTCGGCAAATACGAAATTCAAGACCAAATCAGTGGCGCGAAATATCTTGGCGGATTGCCTTTCGTAGATAAAGACCGCATAGGTATTTGGGGCTGGAGTTATGGCGGTTATATGGCTTCTTTAGGCATTACAGTTGGCGCAGATGTTTTCAAAACCGCGATTGCAGTCGCGCCTGTTACGACA
>JAAFJK010000601.1 GCA_013298105.1 Cytophagales bacterium | reverse complement strand
GTTTTTGCTGTTTTACTTTTTGGAAAGAAAGCATAAACACCACCAATCCAGCCAAGAGCGATAGAGAAATTCCTGTCCACAAGTAAAAAAAAATGATTTGATTTTCTATTTCTTTATTTTTGCTGTCTATGAGTTTTTCTTGTTTCTCAAACTCATATTGGGCTTGGATTTTAGCTACTTCGTTTTTTTTGAAGTTTTCTTCACGTTCTTTGTAAATTTCTATTGTTTTTTTATGGTATTTGTGGGCGGGTGCAAAGTCTTGTTTTAACAGATAATACTCCGCCAATGCTTCACAAGTAAGTAGGTGGTAAGTCGTATGGAGTATATTTATGTTTTGATTTTTTATCAATCTAAGCATCTCCAACACTGTATTTTCGGCTTGGGGCATATCAGATAGTTTGGTAAAAATCTTGAGCTTGAGTCCCCAAGCATTTAAGGCACTGTCATACATTTTATACTTCTGACTGATTTCAATGTCTTTTTCTAAGCCTGCAAGTGCCTCCTGATAAAGACCTAATTCAAACTGACTGGAGGCTAAGTTTCCGCTCATTATACCTATCCAAACTTCGTCTTTGTGGGCTATGGCTATTTCAAGTCCTTTTTCAAAGCATTCGGAGGCTTCTTTGTATCTTTTGGCTCGTCTGTGCATGAAGCCCAAAACCCCATGTAGGTTAGCCATTTCTCGATACATTTCCTTGTCCATCTGCTTGTCTATGGCATATTGGATAGCTTTTTTAGCGTATTTATCGCTCCAAGATATATCGTGGTTGGCATAACAGATGCTTACTATTGTGTTCCAGCAATAGAAAAGCCCTTTTTTGTCATGTTTTTTTTCGAATAATTCTTCAGCTTTTGCAAGATACTCAAGGGCAGGTTTGAAATTTTGCCTCGATAAATAAAGATGTCCTGTGGCACTATAGACTTTGGCTATGTATTTTTTGTGTGTTTCCTCTTTTTGACATATCTCGAGGAAGGTTTGCATCAATTTTTCGCGTTCAAAAAAAAGTTGTCTGTTTGTATCATGGCTTATAAAATTTAAGAGTTCTTTTATTTTCCCTTCCTGTGCATAATTTATACGAAATGCATGGAGCAAACTGTCTGCATTGCTTTGCCTTGCCTGCGGGTAGGCAAGGTAAGGATTACATAAAAACAAAAAAGTAAAGCAAACAACAAAACGCATTTGCAAATATACATTTTTGTTATGAAAAAAATACTTTTATTCCATGAATTTCAGTTTTATACAAAAAAAAGCTCCATATTACCATAAAAAGGTACACAGGAGCTTTTTTTATTCTTTATTATCTTTTGGCAACGCCTCCGAGTGCGCCCGCATAGTTTTCGAGCATCGTGAGTACCCTTTGGACATCTTTGTCCATTTCGGTTTGGTAGCGTTTTTTGACTTCGCCTATTTGGATATCAAGCATATCTTTAGCCTTCATGTAGTCTGTTTTGGAGGGGCTTTGATTGTCGAGTTTGATAGCCATTTCTTTGAGTGTATTTGCCATTTGTGCGATAGATACGCATTTACGCACTTCACTGTCGGCATAGATGTCGATGCCTTGCTGGTCTTGGTAGGCAAGTTTCAGGGTTTGTTTTTCAGTAGTTTGTTTCTTCTTTTCTACGTCGTAGTAGGTAAGGGTGGCTGTTACTTTTCCTGCTTCTGTGGGCTTTTTGGCTTTGAATTTTGCCAAGACTACTTGCGTAAGTCCTGCGTTCATGTTGTTTAGTTTTAATATCATTTTATTGTTTTTGAAAGCAGGTGCATACCCATACAGTTCGTCCAAAACAAGGTTTTCGTCATATTCAAGTGTAAGCTGAACTTCTTTGGCAATGGTCGAGAATATGGCTTCTACCTCATCAACAAATATTTTTTTGATGTCTTCCGAATCATTTACATAGTGAAAGCTGTGCTTGCCACTTTGTGTGATTTGTCGGGCAAGTCCATCATTGACTTGTACGCCTATGGCTACAAGCGTAATGCCTATTTGGTGGTTTTTGCTGTAGTTATTGGCATTCTTTACGATTTCTTCTACATCTACAGTTCCTGTATTCGTAAGCACGTCAGTAAGCAATAAGACTTTGTTATTGCCATTCTCGAGGTAATATTTTGATACCATTTCATATCCACGAATCAGTCCGCCATTCAGGTCTGTACTTCCACGTTCTTGGATTCCTTGAATGACTTGCTTGATTTTGTGTTTATTTACGGCACTTTCGTTCTCAAGCAATGTTTCTATTTGGCTGTCAAAAACCACTATAGACACTTTGTCTTGCGAACGCAATTTTTCTACCAACGTTACGGCACTTTGGCGTGCGTGCTGTATCCTATCACCTGCCATCGAGCCACTGCGGTCTATGACGATACAGATATTCAGGGGCGTTTCGTCTGTGTAGCTTGAGTTTTTGTGGGTAGTGAAGCCCACTTGTAGTACAGCTTCGGGTGTTTGGGTGCTGATAGCGGAAAAGCCCCAGCGCATATCCATGCGGACTTTTTCGCTTTGGGCAGGCAAGGGCAAAGCATGGGTATGGTAATTGAAGTATTCTTCGGGTACTATTTCTGAAGGTTTGGGAATTTGCAAACCGTCTGAGCGTTGTTTGCCCATACTATAAGAGGCAGAGGAGTAGCCTTGTTGCGCACTTGCCTGCCAAGCGTAGGCAAGGAATAGGACTGTGAAAAGGAGATTTTTCATGTGATTTAGTTTTTTTATTTTGACTGTGCAAAAATACCTTACCTGCCCACCAAAACCAAGAAAAACCCCTGTAAAGGCACTGCAAAGCGTTTTACAAGCGTTTTACAAGAAAAATATTACATCTGTATTTTATTAACAACCCAAAAACACCACAATTCAAAAGAAAATATATAATTTTGCATATTAAGGAACGAGTAAAAAATAACTTGGACATTTTTGCTTATCTTTTACGCTTATACTTCGTTGCAATATTCATTACAAAACACTA
>JAAFJK010000257.1 GCA_013298105.1 Cytophagales bacterium | reverse complement strand
CCAAACGTGGACAAGACAATAAAAAAACCTTGTTTGGTGTCCCACCAAACAAGGATACACAAACAAAATCTCCCAAAACCACTTTCCGATGTGTATATGATACTACCTACTATCAGGCTTTGGCGTGGGAAGGACTACATGAAAGTATAAGTTACAAAAAACTATTTCCCAACGAACAAGCCAGAAAAAGTAGGGAAGCACTGATGAATCAAATTACGAACACGAGTCTACAAAATCCAACTTGCCAATAATCTCTTATCCCAAATTTCATGAAAAAAATACTATTTATCATCTACTTTTGGGCTATATGTGGGAGTGCGTATGCCCAAACGAATCAAGTCCTTTACTTGATATTTGACCCCAATACAATAAGTGTCTATAAAAATATAAACAAATATATTTTGTGGAATGATGATACTGAACCTACTATCAATGAATTAGGTTCAATTAAATTGGAAGGTAATCGTGGTTATTTGTTTACCTACCCATTATACGCAGGTACTGACTTATGTTTGCGTAAAAAAGCGAACACAACAGTTCAGGTCATACCTATTTCTCAGGTAGCTAACTACAATGCCAAAACTATAGAGCAACTTGATACAGATATGCAGGCTTTGGTAGAGTACGACTTTAATCATGTGGTGCATTGGCCTTGGGAGCGCGAAACTGCTAAGTTTTTCCATAATCTGACTGCATTCTATGTCATAGAACTGCTACCTGCTACACAGCAAGCGGTTATAGTGGAGGTTTATTTAGATTCGAAACTGTAGTTTTGCCGAGCTAATCCATACTAAAACCAACACAAAAATATTTGTGTTGGTTTTTGTTATATGTGGGCAGGCAAGGTATTTTGTGATGAAAAAGCTGTAATTTTGTAGCGGTTTTAGTGTAGTTGTTACAAATGCTATTGCATTTGGGCAGTTGCAAACTGCCAAAGCCTTGGCGTTTAAGTGGGACACTTAAACGAACATACTTAGATGAACGGTTACTCGAAAGTTATTGCGGAGGCAAAACTGTAGAACAGGCTTCCAGCCTGTTTATCATTTGAAACAACAGGCTGGAAGCCTGTTCTACAGAATATTCCGCAATAACTTTTGAAGAATCTTTTTCTCTTGTTTTCGCTGTTTTTAGACGATTACCTAAAAACAATTAAAGATGTGGGTAGTCAGTAGCCTTTTAAACCCTATCCCATTGAGCAAAGAAGACGTTTTTTGAATGACTGATCCTACTCGTTCCTAAGCAAAATACCTGAAATCTTGCCCAGCTTTGAACTGTACTAAAAATTCATAAAACAATTTGATGACACTTTCTACATCTTCTTTGTGTGCCATCTCGACTGTAGTGTGCATATACTTCAGGGGTATGGAGAGCAAAGCTGAAGGCGTACCGCCCATATACGCAAAGGCATCTGTATCTGTGCCTGTACTGCGCGAGGAGGCAAGGCGTTGAAAAGGTATTTCGTTGGTTTTGGCGGTTTTTACAAGCATTTCGCGGAGTGTATTGTGGACTGCGGGTGCATACGTGATGACTGCGCCCTTGCCTGCCTTCGCATCTCCATCACGCACTTTGCTGTACCCAAGTGGCGAATGAACGTCATGGCATACATCTACGCATATAGCCGCATTTGCTTTGAGGTAGCGCGAAATCATCTCTGCGCCTCTGAGTCCTACTTCTTCTTGTACCGAGTTTACGATACAGAGGCTATAATCAAGTTGAATCTGATTCTCTTTCAGCCTTCGGGCTACTTCAGCTATGACATATCCACCCAGTCGGTTATCCAACGCACGTCCCATGTAGTAGCGGTCGTTTAGTTCCGAAAATTCGGCTTCAAACGTTATCACAGAGCCTACGTGAATCCCCAAATCATCTACTTCTTGAGCAGTGCTTGCGCCTACATCTATGAAGATGTTTTTTACTTCAGGTTTGATTTCTTCTTTTTCGCCTATGCGGACATGAATGGCAGGAAAGCCAAAAACACCTTTTACTATCCCCTTTTCGCCATGTATGTGTACGCGCATAGAAGGAGCAATAAGGTGGTCAGAGCCTCCGTTGCGGACTACATAGAGGTAGCCATCGTCTGTGATATAATTCACATACCACGAAATCTCGTCTGCGTGTGCTTCTATGACTACTTTGTAAGGTGCATCAGGGTTGATGATGCCTACCGCTGTACCATAATTATCTATCTCGTACTTGTCTATGTACGGTTTTAGGTAGTCCAGCCAGATTTGTTGCCCTTGGGCTTCATATCCTACAGGCGAGTTCGCGTTCAGATACTTGTAAAGAAATTCTTTGGATAACATTTTTTGAGGTTTGAGGTTTGAAATTGCCCTTGCCTGCCCAGAATGGGTAGCGGGCAGGCAAGATAGGTTTTAATTTTCTAAAATCAAAAAAAAGAACAAGTTCTATATACAAAGTTGGGCAGGCAAGGTTTTTTACCTTGCCTGCCCAACCTGTCAAAAAATAAAACTACAATGCTTGCAAAGCCTTCGTAAGTTTGGGTAAAATCTCAAACGCATCACCCACAATGCCATAATCAGCCGCTTTGAAGAAAGGCGCGTCTGCATCTTTGTTGATGACCACGATGCACTTAGAAGAACTAACTCCTGCGAGGTGCTGGATAGCACCCGAAATGCCCACCGCCACATACAAGTTTGGACTAACTTTTACGCCTGTTTGTCCTACGTGCTCGTGGTGAGGTCGCCAATCAAGGTCAGAAACGGGCTTTGAGCAACCTGTAGCCGCTTCAAGGGCTTTGGCAAGGTCAAGGATAACCCCCCAGTTCTCAGGTCCTTTCAGTCCGCGACCACCTGATACTACTTTATCGGCATCAGGCAAAAGCAACTCACCTGTAACTTTGTCTGTTTTGATGATTTTTGCGCCAAAGTCTGCCTCAGAAAGGCTTACGCTTATTTGTTCTACAGTAGCTGAGTCGCTTGAAGGTACAGGTGCAAAAGCGTTTTTCTTAAGAGCCAAAATTTTATTGGCGGTTTTGACTTCTGTGATTTGGAAGGCTTTGCCAGTGAATACACTGCGCTTCAATTTGAATACGCCACCCGCTACACTCAAAGGAAGTTCTGTAACATTGGAGGCAAGTCCTGCCTGCATTTTGACAGTAAGGCGTGCGGCTACAGCATCTCCGAGAGAAGATTTTGCCAACACGACTGTAGTAATGCCTTGTGCGCTTACTACTTGCCCAAGTGCATTGGAGTAGGCTTGTATCACGCCTTGATTCAGGCGGTCATCTGCTATTTGAAGCACGCGCGTGATGCCATAATTGCCGATTTTTGCTAACTTATCTTGAGATAAATTCGTGCCTAATACTATAGCTGAAGCCTGTACGCCGAGTTGTTGGGCAAGTGCTGCGCCATAGCCTACCGCCTCAAGTGATGAGCCACGTAGTTCGCCATCGGCTGTTTCTACAAATACTAATATTGCCATTTGAATTTACGATTTAGGATTTACGATTTTAGATTTATGGTTTTGGATTTACGGTTTTGGATTTTCGATTCACGAAGTTAAATATTTGATAATGGAGCTATTGCTAATTCGTAAATCACAAATCTAAATTCGTAAATCTAAAGAACTTTTGCTTCGTTTTTAAGTAAGTCAATAAGTTTTTCAGCTTCAGAAGCGTCAATGAATTTGCAGCCCGAACGTGCTGGAGGAAGCTCATAATGCCCACCCGAAGTGAGATTTTCTTGTGATACAGGCGCGATGACCTGCAAAGGCTTGGTACGTGCAGACATGATTCCACGCATATTGGGGATTTTCCATTCAGCGATAGGTTCTTGACAGCCCAGCACAAGCGGGAAAGAAGCCTCGATGTATTCCTTGCCTCCCTCTATTTCGCGGGCAAGTGTTACTTTTGTACCTTCTATCTCTACCTTCATCACAGGCGAAAAAGAGGGCATTCCCAACATCTCGCCTACCATGCCATGTACTTGTCCACCATTGTAGTCGCTTGATTCGCGCCCCATGAAGATGGCATCATAGCCATTTTTTCGGGCTATATCAGCTATTTGTGTAGCCACAAAGTACGCATCTGTAGGGTCTGCATCAATGCGTATGGCATCATCTGCCCCGATAGCAAGTGCTTTGCGGAGCGTGGGTTCTGTTTCGGCTAAACCGACATTCAAGGCTGTAACAGTACCGCCTTGCGCTTCCTTGATTTCTACAGCGCGTGCGAGGGCGTAGTCGTCATAAGGACCTATTACAAAAGTCAAACCCGCCTTATTCAGTTCTGTATCGCTGTTCATGAAAGCGATTTTAGAAGTCGTATCGGGTACGTGCGTGATGCAAACTAATATTTTCATACTCGTCTATGTATTTTTTGAAGATTAAACTTTACGTTACAAACACTTGTTTACAAACGTTTGTAAAAACGTTGCGAAATTAGTGATTATTTTGAAAAAACCAAAAATACTCGGCACGCATACTATTATTTTTTTAGATTATTTTTTTTGAAAGTCTTGTTAGTCGAATTTTTGGGTTGTTTTGTCGAATATAAAAGTGGATTTTCATATTTTGATAGTATTTTTGCACCTTGAATGTTATTCGAGGCGGAGGAACTAAAATTTTGTTTGTCCCTCTTATTTCAAACCTCTCTCTTATGTCTTGTTACAATTATTTTTTAACTTTTATATTTTTTCAATTTTGGCTTTGCGGGGCTTTGTATGCCCAAAAAGAACTTACAGCCAAGACTATAGAATTTCTTGAACTTGCCAAACAAAAAGAAGTGCAAGGCGACAAGCGACAAGCCTCTTACTACCTGAATGAAGCCGCCAGCCAAGAGTGGGAACGTAAAAACTATCCCGCTGCTGTCCAATTTTATACCCGTTCTCTTACACTCAACGAGCAGTTGAATAACGAAAATGGCATGAACGGGATTTATAACAATCTGGGTATGATTTACCACGATATGCAACAGTATGAGAAGGCTTTAGATTTTTTTAAGAAAAACTTAGTCGGCAGGCGGGCAGGCAAGGACAAAGTAAGTATCATTTCTTCGCTTATCAATATCTCTGTAGTACACAACAACCTCGAAAGATACGCTGAAAGTGTGCAGTACCTCCAAGAAGCCCTCGCTATGGCACGCGAGATGGGCGACTCTGAGCAGATGCGTAGCTGTTATGGTATGCTTGCCGAAACTTACGAAAAGATGGGAAAGACCAAAGATATGTTGCATTACTTTGACCTATACAAGAGCTTTCACGAAAAAGTACAGGGCGATAAAACCAAAGCCCAAAAAAACGAACTCGACAATGCCAAACTTATCGCCCATACGCTTGAACTTGAAAAGAGAAACAGCGAACTTGAGCTTGAAAGAAAAGAGTTTGAAATCAGAAAAAAAGACGAAACTATCAACTCCCAAACCCAAAGACAAACGCGTCTACTACACAGTTTAGATAAAAACCAGTTGATTATCAGGTACTTACAGAGAGATTCGGTAGCCAAAGCCAATGAAGTAAGACTCCAAAACCAGCACCTCAAAGATGTAAATGCCAAAAACGAAGCCCAACGCCAAAAAAGCCGTCTTATCCAAATGATGCTCATAGTAGGGCTGAGTACTTTGGCAATATTGATAGGATTTTTGTTTTTTCGCTATAGTGAGAAGAAAAAAACCAACCGCCAACTTGCCTACCAAAAAGCCGAAATAGAGGCAGAACGCCAAAAAGCCGATAAGCTACTGTTCAGCATCTTGCCTGCCGAAACCGCCAAAGAACTCAAAGAAACAGGGCAAGCCACCCCCAAGTTTTATGAAAAAGTAACAGTTTTATTCACTGATTTCCAAGGATTTACGGAGATAGCAGGCAAGATGAAACCACAGCAAATCGTATCTGATTTGAATTTTTGTTTTTCAGGCTTTGATGAGATTTGCCAAGAATACGGACTTGAGAAAATCAAGACCATAGGCGATGCGTATATGTGTGCAGGCGGAATCCCTATACAAGATGACAACAATCCTATCCAAGTAGTAAAGGCGGCAAAAGCCATGCTTGAGTTCATGAAGCAATGGGCTATGATGAAAGAGATACAAGGCGAACCCGCTTGGCACCTGCGCATAGGGATTCATACAGGCTCAGTAGTGGCAGGTGTGATAGGCTCATATAAATTTGTATATGACATTTGGGGTGATACTGTGAATCTTGCCAATAGAATGGAATCAGCAGGCGAGGCAGAACGCATCAACATCTCCGAAGCTACTTATCAATGCGTAAAAGAATATTTTGACTGTACCTATCGTGGGAAAGTACCCGCCAAAGGCAAGGGCGAAATAGATATGTACTTTGTGGAGGAACCGAAATTTTAAAAAAATACAACCCTTTGTATTGAAGTTTCTAAAAAAAGTGTAATTTTAGGGCAAAATAACTCATAACTGAATATGAACCTTCACGAATATCAATCCAAAGCTATTTTGCAACGGTATGGTGTGGCTATTCCGCGCGGATACGTGGCAGAAACGCTGGAGCAAGCCAAAGAAGTCATTGCAAAACTCAGTGCTGATACAGGCTCTGAGAAATGTGTAGTGAAAGCGCAAATCCACGCAGGCGGACGCGGCAAAGGTGGTGGTGTAAAACTCGCCTCTAACTCTACCGAAGCCCTGCAACGCGCCACAGACATCTTGGGTATGCAACTCATCACACCCCAGACAGGTGCGCAAGGCAAAAAAGTAAACAAACTTTTGATAGAGGAAAATGTCTATCAGCCAGGGGCTACCGAACCCAAAGAATACTACATGAGCATACTCCTCGACCGCGCCAAAGGTTGCAACCTCATCATGGCAAGTGCTGAAGGTGGTATGAACATCGAGGAGGTAGCGGAATCTCACCCCGAAAAAATTGTAAAAGAGTGGATAGACCCGCGCGTAGGTTTGCAAGATTTTCAAGCCCGCAAAGTCGCTTTTGCACTTGGACTCGAAGGACAGGCGTTCAAGGAAGCTATTACTTTTATCAAAGCACTTTACAAAGCCTACATGGAAGCCGATGCGTCTATGTTTGAGATAAACCCACTCCTTAAGACTTCTGACAATCGCATACTTGCGGCAGATGCCAAAGTAAATCTGGACGACAACGCACTCTATCGCCATGCCGACCTACTCGCTATGCGTGACCTAAACGAAGAAGACCCGCTCGAGGTAGAGGCAAAAGATTCTGACCTAAACTATGTAAAACTTGACGGCAATGTGGGCTGTATGGTAAATGGTGCAGGACTTGCGATGGCTACTATGGACATCATCAAAATATCTGGAGGCGAACCCGCCAACTTCTTGGACGTAGGGGGTGGTGCCAATGCCAAAACAGTAGAAGCTGGATTTCGTATCATTTTGAAAGACCCAAATGTGAAAGCCATCTTGATTAACATTTTTGGCGGTATTGTACGTTGCGACCGCGTAGCGAATGGCGTAGTAGAAGCCTACAAAGCCATAGGAGATATACAAATACCTATCATTGTACGCCTACAAGGTACAAATGCGGCAGAAGGCGCAAAAATCATAGACGAATCTGGCTTAAAGGTATTTTCGGCTGTTACGCTCAAAGAAGCGGCAGACAGAGTAAAACAAGTCATCAACTAAAGATAAAAATAAGAGGCGCAAGATATGTGCCTCTTATTTTTTCTCTTGTCCACTCTCTGAAGGTACTCAAGGTGTTGGTTATTTTAGTGCAAATGTGATACAAAAAAAACGTATTTTACAAAAAAAACTTACCCGCCCAAATTCTCAAAAATCTATATGCTTTCCTATATGTCCAATTAAAATTTTCCCATTGTGTATATTTTCAGAACCTTCATGGAAATAGACGCGATTAAAGTAAAAAATGGTATCTCCTTTTGTATCACTTTTGGACAACTTCATGTGAGGCTCACAACAAATATCCTTTCCTGAAAATTCGAAAGTCATATCTTGCTTCTGCTTTGCGTTTCCTTGTGGAGAAGTTTCTATACCTGTTTCAGAAGAAAATTTTACCAATGCGTCTATTCTTTGATACTTATCTCTGTCTTTCAGATATTTTGGAAATGTATCGTTCAGGCAGGCAAGGCAATATAAAATCTGCTGAACAAAGTTATGCCAAACTCCTTCCATTTGGCTCATTGTTTCCTTATTGCGTTCATGCAAATATAGATTAGGGAAGTATTTATTGCACTCATCTATGAAATAAGCGGGTTCACAAGGGAATTTTGACAAAAAATATTTATGAAATTCATACCAATTCCTTTTGTTATAAACCACATACACATCTTGTATTTCTTGTGGAATTTTCAATAATCCCAACAGTCCATGTGCTTCTTTAGTTTCGCACAAGTTTTCTTGCTCTTGAAAATTGATAAGTTCTATAATTTCTTCGTTTGTTAAATTTGTACTTTTGCTATGGTCAATAACTTGTAGTAAAAATTTCTTTACACTTTTTGAAAAAAGTGTATTTTCTGGAGTATAAAGAACATCAACTATAGTTTGTTTGGGTAATAATTCAACATCATATATGCCTTCATGCTTATAGATTTTATCTCCTGCGTTTTTTATGGCTTGATAATCTTCTGCAAATAATTTGATAGCTTCCTCCAAATCAGCTACATTCATATCTGATTCGGCTCGAAATGATGCTTCTAACAAATAAAATAATGCTTTCATAAAATTAGGCTTTTTTGCGTGTGAGTCTAAATATTTCTGTTAAATCATCTTCTTCTTGGTCAAAAAAGCCTCTCGGATATTCGTCTAACTCTGCTTTCTCGTTCATTTGTATTGCTTGAACTTGCACCTCTTTTCCTTTCTCTTGACTAAAAAAATTCACTACCACCTCTTGATAGTCGATTTTATTTTTGAGGCTTGCCAAACGAATACCATTTATAATATGTTCGCTGTGTGTTTCCACAATTACTTGTACGCCCGCACCTGCCATTTGCGCTAAAAACTGTCCCATTCTCGACTGCCCAAAAGGGTGCAAATGTGCTTCAGGATTTTCTACTATCAAAAAACTGTTTTCTTCTGCTATCAATCCATTTACAATGATAGGTAAGGCATAAGTTATCCCAAAACCTATATTGTTAGGGTGTAAAAAGTCTGTTTCACTTCCCGCTTTCCTGATACCTATTCGAACTTGGCTAATATCTTCATAAGGTTGTATATTGATTTCAATGTCAGGAATAACAAAATTTAACCAACCCTCAACTTGCCTATAAAAAATATCACTTTCTATTATTCTTTGTTTTTCTGGAATAACTCGAAAACTTTTTGATGCTTCATTGATAGCTTGTCCTGTAAATTCGCCCTGAAAGCCTGTATGTGGGTAGGCAAGGTTGGTAAGCATTTGTGTATTGCGGGGTCCGAGTCTTTCAGCATTCAAGTAGCGTACTGAACGTCTAAGTATTTGACATTGAAACTGAGCCTCCAAGTTATACGGGTAAATCTTGCCAGCTATAGTTCGTTCTGTTTTTATATCAAAATGGACTATTTCCGTTTTATTATTTTCATCAAATAATGTAAAAAAAAATCTTTTATTTATTGCCTCACTATTTATAATTTCTTTGGTAGTTCCTAATTCTAAAAAAGTTTTTTCTTTGTCATTGATGGCAATATTGTCAATTTCTACTACCAATGTTGATTCATAAAATCTACGCAATAATAATAAAGATTGTATCAAAGACGACTTGCCTACCCCATTCGCGCCTGCTAAAACGGTAATTTGTCCAAAATCAATAGTTTGATTAAGGAAACATTTGAAGTTTTGAATTTGTAGTTTTTTAAGCATTTTCTTGAGAAGGTTTAAGGTACATATCTACTAATTTTTGGGCAATTTGAAAACTCTTTTCTAATTTAACTACATGATTTGTGCCTATGCTGAGCGCATCAAGATATTCTGCATCGTTGGCAATCTCCTGCACAAAAATATTTATAAAACTATCTTTTTCAACATTTTGCGTTACCAATGCTGTTTCGTATTGCGAAAGTATGACAGACCAAGCTGTAAATAGTGATTTGTTGATAGGTGGTTTATCGTTTTTCAGTATATTGTGAGGCATTACTTTTCGGAAACTGTATTTTCCAAACAAATGCAACGCATTTTGCATAGCCCTTTGAAAGTCGCACTCAAGAGTAGCAAATTTTTCTGCCGTTCCATGTCTATTTAAATAGTCTAAAATCTCGTCTAAGAAGTTTTCCATATCGCCTTTATACTGAAATTTTTTATCAAACCTTACTAAGTGAAAAGCTATAAAACGCATAACAAGTTCTTGGTCATCCATGCGCAAAGGCTTTACGCTATTGCCTGTAGCTTCTTTGAAATAATGAGCTTCGACCAGATTATGTATAAAATTTCTAACGTGTGGGATAGTCCAACTGTTTCTAATCTCTTGCCTATTGAGTGGTTTACCTCCCAAATTAAGGCGTTTGAATATTTCTGTTTTTACGCTTATAGGTGTGGTGGGCGCGATAATGTTACAAGCTAATTGCGTGTCTTCCAATCTTCTTTGATACTTAGGCTGGAGAGACGAAAATGTTTTACCTTCACAATCAGACAAATATTCTAAATCTTTTAATATCAAGTTGCTATCCATAAAATCTCGAATAGTGGCAAGTCGTTGTGCGCCATCAACAACTTGATACAAACCTGTATGATTTTCTGCCAAGTAAAACATAGGCAAGGGAATTTTTAATAGCAGTGATTCCATCAAACGCGACTTTTGTTTAGAAGTCCAAACCGAAAATCGTTGAAAGTCAGGAGATAAATCTATTCTGTTCTGTTTGATAAATCTAACAATGTCAGAAAGAGAAAAATTGCGTGGGTCAAAACGTATCTGTTCAGGGTCAAAATCGGGTTTTGGTAAAGTTGCTTCTTGTTCATCTTCTTGTTCAACTCCTGATATGTTCTTGTCCCAATTTTTTTGTTCTTGTTCTTTGTATTTTTCCAAAAAAAGGCTTATCAAATCCAGATTTTCAATATGCTCTAATTTTTTGTCTTTTTCTACAATGATAACATCTTGAAAACTATCATCTTGCACTTTTATTATCAATACACAGTCATCCAAAGACACCCAATCGCCTAATTCATTTTGACGGAGATGCACATGGGTTGTTTCGCTTGTTTCTTGTACTTGTATGGGTATGGTTACTGAAGTCGTTTTCATAACG
>JAAFJK010000805.1 GCA_013298105.1 Cytophagales bacterium | reverse complement strand
GCCACGCTGTAAGCGTCTATTACCGAAAACAGCTATACCAACAGCCACTTACAGCGTGACTAATTCTTTCCTTTATAGCCACGTTTTAAGTATGCATCTGTTTCTCTCTCATGTAGCCACGCTGAAAGCGTCTGTTACCAAAAAACAGCTATACCAACAGACGCTTACAGCGTGACTAATTCTTTCCATCTCAAAAATATGCCTTACTACGTTTACATAACCACCAATCCCAAACAAACCGTTTTGTACACAGGTTATACAAACAACCTTGCAAGACGTATGCAAGAGCATTATGAAAATAGAGGTACAAATAATAGCTTTGCAGGTAAGTATTATTGCTACAACCTCGTATATTACCAACAATTTGAAACAGAATGGGAAGCAATACAAGCCGAAAAAGAAATCAAAAATTGGAAACGTGAGAAAAAAGAAGAACTTATCGCAGCATTTAATCCTACTTGGGAGTTTTTGAACTATTTGCTTGAGTAATAAAATTTTGCTCTACTTTCCTGTGGTTCAGTAGCTACTATTACCATCATAGCCACGCTGTAAGCGTCTGTTGCTGTGTTTATTTTCGGCAACAGACGCTTACAGCGTGGCTAATTCTTACCAATAATGAACTATTGGAGAGTTTTATCGTTTTTCTTGTATGGAACAATACCCTCTTAGAAAAGCTATTGTAAAAGAAAAACTAAGCGTTGTTGAATATCTTGTAGAGGATATTTTTGATGGAAGTCTTGTGAATATGCGTTTGTCTGGAAAACAAGCTATGCTTTTTTTTCTCAAAGTTGGAGAAGAAGTTTATGTTCAGTGTAATCTTGATGATATGAGTAAAGGTAGGTTTGTTAATTCCTATGATTTTAAGTACGATAGGGAATTATCAAATCAACAGCACACTTTGGATAAAAAAAATGAGGAAATGAAAAATAAGGAGGAAGAGTAGAATTTCCTACCTTTTCAGCTATTTTAAAAACGCTATTGAGGCTAAAAAGTAAAAATCATGAAAAAAACTAAAGCTCCTGAAATTTCTCAAGAACAGCTTGCACAAATCACGCAAGCCTTGAAACCTATTTTAGATAAAAAACTTGAGAGTGCTAAAGAACTTATAGCTAAAATAGAAGCAAAGACTGTCAATGCCTATTAAAAATTGTATTTGGCTACCAAAACAACGACCCTCTCACTCAATTGTATGAATACTGAAGAAACAACGCCTAAAATTCTAACTCCCGAAATCGTGGCACAACTCAAAAAAGCTTCTGATGAAGGCAAATTTGGCAAAGAAAAAATGGAAAGTGCCAAAAGACTTATCGAAAAAGGGCTTTTGGAAAAATTAGATGCGTTTATAGAGCAACAAAAGAAGGAATCATGAAAACCTTGCCTACCCAACAAGACTATGAAAAAATATAAATAATTTTGGTTGGTAGGCAAGGCGAAAAACGCTATATTTGCATTATGGGACTTATCTATACAAAATTAGCCTTAAGCAATCCACGCAAAGCAGACTTCGAAGCCTTAGAGGTTACAGCTTTGGCAGACACAGGCGCACTGCACTTGTGCATACCTTCACACATTGCTATTCAATTAGGATTGGAAGAATTGGAACACAGAGAAGTTACTATAGCAGATGGCAGTCAGCACAAAGTGCCATACATGGGACCTATCAAGGTTTCGTTTGCCAATCGCAGTTGTTATGTAGGTGCATTGGTGTTGGGTGATGAAGTGCTTTTGGGTGCTATCCCGATGGAAGATATGGATTTAATCCTACAGCCTGCCCTCCGCAAAGTTACCGTAAACCCACAAAATCCGAACATCGCGGTTTCGATTGTGAAGTGATGTTTTTTCAGCCATTCTAAAAACCCCACTATTCCAAGTTTATTTTACAAAAAATACTGTTTCAAGTTTAGCGAATCGAACTTGGAAAAGTATTTTAGTTACTTAGAAAAAAACTTGGAACAGTGGAGGATTTAAATCACGCACACATAGAAAATCGTCTTTAAATTGTGCTATGATATACTGTTCGAGATAGGTTCCCAAACAAACATCTAACAAAAACTTCATGAGGCTATGGAATATACTTTTTCGCCCTCAACCAAACGAGAAGCATATAGCAAACAAGCCTGTATGTCTTCAGGTTCGAGTTCAGGAAAGTTGGCTAATATATCTGTTTCAGAAGTTTTGATAGCTAATAGCTTTAATATTTGCTCAACAGATATGCGCAAACCGCGTACAATAGGCTTGCCTGCCAAAATTTTAGGATTAGCCTCTATGCGTTGCAATAGATTTTGTTCTAAGGGATTCATTACTTAAATAATTTGAAACAAAGGTACGAAATGTTTTGTAAAAATAAAAACCTTCTGAAAAACTCACTTTGGGGAGGGTTGCTGTTTTATATTGTATTTTTACCACAATATCGAAATATCATACAAAGCAATATTGCCAAATGATGGCGTGCGTATCTAATAATAGCTTCATCACATATAGTCGTTAAATTCCTCTAAAGGTTCATCAAAATCATCTGACATTTTGAATGTGCCAAGATGTGCTAATTCACCAAAAATCAAAGGTTTAGCCTCTTTATCTTTAGGCAAACTGGTAACTTTTTGTTGCTTTTGTATCAAATAATCCAAAAAATCAAGCAGTTCTTGTTGTAGTTCTGTACTCAAAAGCGCGAACTTCGAACTGATAAGCAAGTTTTCCATAATCTATTGGGGTTTATATTGCAAATATACGCTTTTTATTTGATTCTTGTTGCTTTTTTTGTGTAAATTAGAAAAATGAAAACCTTGCTTACCTCTCTTTTTCATAAGTAGCTGTTTATCAAGTATTTAAAAATATTTTTTGCTTTGTTTGGTAGGCAAGGAAAAATAAAATTAGCCCTAAACAACCCACGCAAAGCAGATTTTTGAAGCATTACAAACCGCAATACTTACATGAATATGGTAGGCAAGGCATATAAATTTCAAAAAAATGCTATACTTGCAAAACAGATTATTTTTTAGTATGAAATTAGAATTTAGGTCTTTGGCAGACAAAACCCGTGTAGATAGCGAGGTAGCGGATTATGTATCCGTTATCAATGCTGTTGCAGATGTCCTATATATTACAATCTTGGGTATTTATGCCGAAAATACTTGGCAGACGCTCGTTTTATGCGTATCAATGCCTGTTATCAACATATCGACTGTTAAATATTCAACCAAAGTAAACAAGCCTTATTATTACATCCCCATGTTTTTAAGTGGTTTCATTATTTTTGGTATCAATTGGTATGCGGGTGTATCTGCACCAGGGTGGTTTTTTGGTATGAGTATGATTATAGGCGTTATTTTGATAGTTCGGAATGAGTTTACGCAAACTTTATACCTTCTTCACACCGCTTTTTGTACTGCACTTGCTATGTATTTTGTAGGCAAGCCCGCCTCAGAAATAATAACAGTGATGACTATATTTTTTGTGATAACCTTAGCCCTCAAACGCACTTTGGCTTATCTTACCCTTCAAAACAATGCGCTTGATAATGCTCGCAAAAAAGTAGATGACTTGCTCGCCAATATGTTACCCACCAAAATAGCTAATCGCATGAAAGAAGGCGAAGCCAAAATAGCGGATAAGCACGCTGAGGCTACGATTATGTTTATGGATATTGTGGGTTTTACTGTCCTTGCCAATAGCTTGCCTCCCGATAAATTGGTAACGATATTAGACACTATTTTTTCTCGTTTTGATGCTTTGGCGGATAAATACAACCTCGAAAAAATAAAAACGATTGGAGATGCGTATATGGTGGCGGGAGGCATACCCGACATGATAGAAGGGCATACAGAAGCCGTAGTGCGTATGGCTTTGGAATGTCAAGAAGCCCTTGCCGAACTCAGCCAACAAACAGGCGTAGAACTCATGTGCAGAGCAGGCGTACATACAGGCGAAGTGGTAGCGGGTGTGATAGGACAGCGCAAAATAGCCTACGATTTATGGGGCGATACCGTCAATACTGCCAGCAGAATGGAGTCACATGGTGCGCCCAATTTGGTGCATTGCACTGAAGCAGTGTACGAGGTCTTGCAAGACAAGTTTGAGTTTGAAAAACGTGGCTCTATAGACATCAAAGGGAAAGGTATCATGAACACTTATTTTTTAGGTAAGGAGAAACAATAAACAAACCCACTATGAATCCAATCAAACGCCTCATAAATATTGGCACTGATACCCAAAAAGACCCTGTATATAACAAACACATACGATTTACCAATTCGGTATTCTTGATTGTTAGCTTTTTTGTTGTTCAAAGTGCCTCTATTGCTATCTACTACAACGAGTTGGTAGTGCTTTTCATCTTCTTGGTGCATTGGGCTTTCTTGTCAGGTATGCTTGTTTTTACCTATTTGGGAAAACGAGTTTTGGCGAGTGCTTGGTTTAGCGCGGTGGCTATAGTGTTTGTTACCTTTTATGCTATTGCTTTTACTTTGCAGGGTTTAAATTTTGTTTTCTTACCTATGATAATTTTTTTGCAGTTCTTTCTTTTTTCGGCAGCAGAAAAAAAATATATCGTCATTTTTATAAGCATTTCCCTACTTTGTTTTGTAGTTTCTCTCCTTTGGTCCTCATTAAATTTACCTCAATTATTGCCTCTTTCAAGCGCGTTTATTGAAGCACAAAGACTGAACTCTCTTATTGGTCTGCCTATGCTCAATATTGCTTTTGGTATGTATTCATTTCATACCATTCACAGAGCAGAGCAGGAAGTGGCGCATGAAAAGGAAAATATAGAACGTTTGTTA
>JAAFJK010000570.1 GCA_013298105.1 Cytophagales bacterium | reverse complement strand
GTATTTGTAGTCTGTGCGCCTTTGGCGTAGCGGTTACAAACCGCAATACCTTTGCGTTCAAGTCTGAAGACTTGAACGAACATACTGATTTACAAGTAGTTAGATATACTTCAACGAACTGGGAGTTAAGTTTGCAACTTAACACTTTTGGCATTGCGGTTTTCAACCGCTACGCCAAAGGCGAACAGTTGTGCTACTACAGTCCTTTTTCTTGCCTGCGTGTAGGTAGGCAAGGGTTTTGTCTTGTGGTTGCCTCGTTGTGTTAAGTTTGCAACTTAACACTTTTGGCATTGCGGTTTTCAACCGCTACGCCAAAGGCGAAACAACCACACTAAACCTTGCCTACCCGCGTAGGCAAGATATGTGATAGTGGAAAAGTTTGTGTATTTGTAGTCTGTGCGCCTTTGGCGTAGCGGTTACAAACCGCAATACCTTTGCGTTCAAGTCTGAAGACTTGAACGAACATACTGATTTACAAGTAGTTAGATATACTTCAACGAACTGGGGCTTGTGAACATCTACCTTGAGCAATATTTTTCAGCCTGCCTTGCCTACCATACTCAAGAGAATATAGTACCTCTGCGCCACGAAGCTGAAACGTGGGAACAACTAAACACGCGCTATGCCTATACACACCTCATATCTACCAGCAAACTGAAATTTGGCAGGCAAGTCGAGGAGCGTGTCAAGCGCGACTTTCCTGCCCACTATGCACGTATTTTACAAACACAAAAAAGCCTCTCTCCGCTTTGGAGAGAGGCTGTATTGGGTTAGGATTGAATCTGTTGCCATTGCTTATAGGCGCGATAGCCTCTAAAAACGCTGTACAATATCAGAAGCAAGCCAAAAAGCAGGCAAGCGCGTGGGCTTAATCCTACAAAAACTTTAGGAAAACTAAGCAAGATGACACCCATCATACCATAAAATGCCGCTATTGCAGCGGCACTTAGGGCTAAAAACGATTCGGGTAACTTACTGCCTGTTTTGCGTATGCGTTGCGAACGTTGTAGCATGAATATTGGAAATAAAAAATAAATAAAATGACAATTTACGTCAATCGTATATCTTAAATCGTCAATCTACCTTAGTCGTTCATTTTGAAAGAAATCGGCAACGTAAACCAAACACTTACCGCATTGCCATTTTGTTGTGCAGGCTTGAAGGGAGGCATAGCTTTCACGAGGCGGAGAGCTTCTGCATCACACTCAGGGCAGTTGGCTATACCGCGTGAAACCTGTACTTCTTCGATAGCACCTGTTTTGCGCACAACAAATTTTACGAATACTTTACCCGTAATGCCTAAGCGTTGTACGGCTTTGGGTTGTTTGTAGTTTCTGTCCATGAACTTCTGCATACCTTTTGCACCGCCAGGAAACTCGGCTTGTTGCTGTACCACTGTATAGATTTGCTCTTGTTGAGGTACTTCTACTACAGGCGGGATTTCTTTTACTACTTCTGTTTCGCGGGGCAGGTTTTCGTCCGTATTTCCTTCTTGCTTTACAGCCGCAGTTTGGGTTTTGGTAGCTTCTTCTTGTTTGGGTGGTACTTCGTTTACTTTTTCATCTATTTCAGGCTCTGGAGGCAAGAAACGGATAGTTTCCACTTGAGGCGGTGGTGGCGGTGGTGGAGGAAGCACTGGGGGTGGGGGTGGTTCCACTTTGGGTGGTTCAGGAAGTTTTGTCATTTTGATTCTGACTTCCTTTGTTTCCTCTTTTTCGCCTGCACTCAGGTTATTGTAGAGTACGGGTCCTATCATAGCGATAGCGAAGGCAAGTATAGCAAGCAGAGCTGATGTAAGAATGCGTTTCTCGTAGAGTTTACGCATAATATACGCTCCGTAAGCCTTATTACGTCCTTCAAAGACCACATCTGAGCGATAACACAGGGGTTGAAAGTTCATAATTTTTGAGGGTTTAGAGGTTTGTAAATGTTTGTATAGATTGATTACTTGGTTACTTTTGTTTTATTACAAAAAAAAGTATTTTTTTTTTCAAATTTATACAACGCACTCATGAGGTTTCTTCAACAATATTTGTTATATTTTCTTTACTCAATAGGACAGGGTTTTGAACCCTATCCTATTGAGCTTTGCTCAAGAAATACTTTCCTACAAAAATTGTTAGACAATATTGTTATTATTTGCTACCGTACTCTCTCAAATATCGGACGAGGTAAGTTTCATCTGCTTTTGTGATGTCCACTATAGCATATCGTTGAATATTCGTGATAGCCATTTCATCAAGCATATCCACTATATTTCTATATTTGGCTCTTATAGTGGGCTTTACAACCACTATCATGGCATAATCTACTTTTCCCTTGTCGTCTTTTTCTGTACCGATTTTTTCGCGTACTTCCACGAGTTCGTTACGAATTTTACTAAAGTCTGTTTTCTTCAGTTCATTGAGTGGTTTATCAGGCTTAAGCATACCACGATACCAGTAGATTTTATCTTTTTCGTCCAATAAAATCGTAACTGTATGTGATTCCTTTACCTTCATCTCTTGTTTTTTCGGGTCTTCGTTTTTATCAGGCATGGCGAGTTCCATTCTTTTGGGCTTACTCATAGAAGTAGTAAGGATAAAGAACGTAATCAACAAGAAACCTAAATCAACCATGGGGGTCATATCCACTTTGGTAGATACTTTTTTCCCCCCAGCATTTACCTCTGCCATAGTATTAGCGTGTTTTGGCGTTAAGTGAGTGAGATTATTTTATTTTATCCTTGCCTACCCGCTATAGGCTGGGCAGGCAAGGGCAAAATTTTTGAGGTTTTTTACGTACATCACGTAAAAATTATTTCTTCCTTTCAAGCGAAGTGATGAGGTTGAAGCTATTGATATTAAAATCCTGCAATGTAGAGATTACAGTTTTTATGCGGTCATATTTCGCGCCTCCATCACCTTTTACAGTAAAGTTAAGTCTTCGTTCTTCTCTAGTAGCTTTTGTACGTGCTACGGCTGTAGAAGCCCTTATCCATTTACCCAATTCATTTTTGGCACTTGTAGTAGGTGTATCGAGTGGAATGCCCCTTTTGGGCAATTCATTTCTTTTGCTTTTTTCTATGTCCAAAAAGCCCGGTAGCTCGTCAAGCGATACGCCGACTGCCGCCATTTCTCCAAAGGCTTGGATTTGCTTGTTGCTTAGTGGTAGCCCTGTTTCGCCTGCAATAGCTTTTAAGACTGCTTCGCGGTCTATGGCATCTACTGCATAAAAAACCTCGCCTTTCTTACCTATAGAGATGATAACATTTCCTTTCTCGGGCATTTCCAAGTCGGAAATAGAAGAAGGGCTATCTACTGCTATGGGTTCTTCTGGTCTGAAAGTAGTAGTAAGGATAAAGAAAGAAAGCAATAAGAAGGCTACGTCACACATAGCGGTCATATCAAGCGATATGTTCTTACGAGGTATTTTAATTTTTGGCATAACTATTTGGCGTGTGCGTTAAAGCTTTGAATGATGCTAAAGCCTGCTTCGTCGATGCTATAAGAGAGCGTATCTATGTTGGTCGTAAATACGTTGTACATCACGATAGCGGCAGCAGATGAACCGATACCGATAGCGGTATTGATGAGTGCTTCAGAGATACCGAGTGAAAGTTTGGTAGGGTCAGGCGTACCTGCTTCTGCCATAGCCGCAAAAGATTTAATCATACCAAATACAGTACCGAGCAGACCGAAAAGGGTAGAAACTGATGCCAAAGTAGCGATGATAGGCAAGTTTTTCTCAAGAATCGGCAATTCTAAGGAAGTAGAATCTTCTAATTCTTGCTGTAGCGCGGCTACCTTTTGCTCCTTGTCTTTGGTCGTGTCGCTAAGGAGGGCTTTGTATTTGCCCAAGACGGCACGTATTACATTGCCTACAGAGCCTTTTTGTTTATCACACTCTTGGATAGCAGAGTCGATGTTGCCTGCTTCAAGATGCGCCTTTACTGTGCGCACAAATCCTGTAACAGAGCCACGACCACGTGCCATGAAGATTGTGAAAAAACGCTCGATGGAGAATGTTACGACCATCAAAGCACACGCTATCAAGATAGGTACGATAGCTATACCGCCTTTGTGGATAGTCCCCAGTACGTTGAGGGGGTGTCCTTCTACTACGCCACCTTTGTCAAAGTTGGACTTATCTCCGAGTACGAAGATGTAAAGTAAATAAGCAATCCCTATAATAAGGGCAATGGCTACGACCGCAAAGAGTGATCTGAAAGTTTCGAGTGCGCCGTTTTTAGCTTTTGTTTCCATGAAATAAAACGATAGTTTTAGGGTTTATTTTATTTTCGCCTCAAATATAGTAGTTTTTTGAAAACAAATGAAAAAATACCAAAAAATATTGTTTTTTTTTCATTTTTTGCCCAATAAGCTCGATATTTTTGTTCTTTGACAATTTTGTGGACTTGAAAACTATAGTTGCAACTTTTCTCACTGATGCGCGGCTCGCGCCTAACTAAAACCAATAGACTTCTTGCAAAAGTGCTATTTTTGATACCTCAACCCTGCCCTTCTCCAAATGGAGAAGGGTTAAAAATACTTTCGCAAGAAGTCTAATATAAAAAGCAAAAATACACTTTTTGTATTGGTTTTTGGTATATAGGCAGACAAGGAATTATTGTGACCTTCCAAATACACAAAAAAGCCTTTAGTGCGTTATAACTTAAAAATTATGGTTCTTCAAAAGTTATTGCGGAATATTCTGTAGAACAGGCTTCCAGCCTGTTTAGGAATGAAAATAAAATAACATGATAATTTCACTCACGCGAAGCCACGCTGTAAGCGTCTGTTGGTATTGCCTAACCGCTTAAAAGCTCGATAACAGACGCTTGCAACGTGGCTAAATATTCTCAAGTTATTTTTTACTCGTTCCTTATCATTTGAAACAACAGGCTGGAAGCCTGTTCTACAGTTTTGCCTCCGCAATAACTTTCGAAAAACCAAAATTATTTTATTTTTGTGTATAAAGTTTAATTTTGTTGGGCTGTAGGTGTTTGGTGGGATACCAAACATTGTTTTTGTCACGCTTGATGTCCCACCAAATGTTGCTTTGTACACAAATTCAAAATTGTACAGTAGTCTGATAAAGTTTATATTTCCCTGCGTTGTACATGAGGAAGATTTGATTTTAAGGAACGAGTAAAAAATAACTTGCTAATTTTGTTAATCTTTTGCGCTTATGTTTCGTTGCAATATTCATTACAAAACACCGCTTTGCGCTTCTATTGCGCCTTACCTAAACCCAAAATATCGTACAAAATCTTTAACAGCTTATTTTCTACTCGTTCCTAAGCCTTTGCCTCAATCATTAAAGCCAAATTTTTTTTCAATTTTTCAATATCTACTATCATGTTCCATTTTTGGTGGTCTATAGTAGTATCTGTAGTGGCAACATCTGCGACTTCTCCTGTTTGGTAAAGATAATGCACCTCTACAGCATCACAAAGGGAATAAATGGCTAAATTTTGTGCGTCTTTCAAGCGCAAATCAAGTAAATAACTGCCCGCCTGCATGAACGCTGTCATGGTCTGTCCGCTGCTAAAAATACCCACATAATACCGCGCATGATACGCAATTTGTAATTTCTCAGCAAAGGTATAATCCTCAAAATTCACGACCACAAAGCCATGTGCTTTCATCACTTCTACCACTTCAGCTTCGTTTTTTACTTTTCGCCAAAGTGCCTTTTGGCGCGTTACATAGATGCGCTCACCCAGATTTGCCAAACGGTTGGGGTATTGATGCACAAAATAATCGTGGTACATTTTGCGCAAACCCTGCATAATCGCTACATTATAGTTTCCTGCAAGTGCCGCATGGCTTGGAAACAGTAGTTTGGGGACTTCTGCAACTTCATGCTCCTCCATTTCTATGATAGCTTTGAAGCCGAATGGCTCAAGGCTTTGTTTGTGAAAGGGAGTCCACCCCTTTTTGATGTCTTCTGCTTCATAGCGGGCAGGCAAGAGCAAAATCAAATCTTTTGCACGTTCTCTGAGCGGATACAGTCGTGGCAATGCGTCCAATAACCAATGAAAAAGTCCACCACACCATACATTATTTGCCACTACATATTGCGCTTCGGCAGGCAAGGGCATTTTTTTGCCTTTCAGCTTCAGAAATAGATAGTGATAAAAATTAAAATACGTCTTTTGATATTCAGGCGAAATAAAAGAATCTATCAGCACTTGCCTGCCCTTGAATATGATGCCTTGCGAAGTATATACCCGTACATTTTCCAACTCATGTAGGCGCATTTCCCAAATCTCTTGCTGAAACTCATGCTCAAAGCCGTCATTTTGATAGTTCATGGGCGGTTTTCGATGAACAGTATGCGCAGGATATAGCACTACAGGCAATTTTTGCCCCATGTGAGCTTTGCCTTTGAGCTGAAATCTTTGTAAAAAATTGATGATAAGTTGTTTCATGGGAGAGATTTACAAATTTAAATCATACTACACAAAGTTAGTTCTTCTAAAGTTATAAGCCAAAATAACGCTGAATGAATTTTTTAGTGTAAATAGCTATAGTATCTGGTTCAGTTTCGTAATGTTTATACCATGCTATAGTTTCCTCAATGGCTTGTATAAAGTCCATTTCCCCCCTCCAATCCAGCAAACTTGTTGTTTTGTTGGTATCAAGTTTGAGCAAATGCGCTTCGTGTGGGGCGTTTTCGAGCTGTAAAATCTCATATTCTCCACTTCCCCATGTATTGATAGCGATTTGGACGACCATCTCCACACTCAGGTTGTCATAAAGACTGGGACCAAAGTTCCACGCACCCCAAAACTTAGTCGCTTGCTCAAACAAACGCATACCCAATAACAAATAGCCCATGACAGGTTCTATCACGTGTTGCCAAGGGCGTGTAGCATTCGGATTGCGGAGTGTAATAGCCTTGCCTGCCGTCAGCGCACGTATGATGTCAGGAATAATCCTATCCCTCGACCAGTCGCCACCACCTATTACATTGCCTGCCCGCGCTGTAGCTACTCCTTTTTGGTGCTTTTCGTGTGTTTGTGGATTAAAAAAACTCGAAGTATAGGCTTGGGTTACAATCTCTGCACACGCTTTGCTTGCGCTATAGGGGTCATAACCACCGAGCGCATCATTTTCGCGGTACGCAAAAATCCATTCTTTGTTTTCATATACTTTGTCAGTCGTGATGATGACCACCGCACAAGGTTTTTCTAAAAAACGTACTGCATCAAGCACATTGGCAGTACCCAAAGCATTGGTAGCAAAAGTTTCTTGAGGTATATCGTAGGAAAGGCGCACGAGCGGCTGTGCCGCCAAATGGAAAATAATATCAGGCTGAAAATCAAGTATTTCCTGCTTAAGTTTTTCGCGTTCGAGAATGTCGGCTATTACACTTTCGCACATTTTATCACCTTCTATCAGTTCATAAAGATTGGGTGTAGTATTTGGTGCGTGTGCATACCCTTTTACAGTTGCTTTTAGCAAATGTAATGTATCCAAAAGCCACGCGCCTTTGAAGCCTGTATGTCCTGTAAGAAAAATGCGTTTTCCTTGATAAAAGGTAGGTAAGGTATTGAGTAACATGAGGTTTGAAGTAAGAGTTACGAGGTCTTTTTTATTTTTTACGGATTGTCAAGGCTTTGCCATTGACAACCGAAAAAAATAAAAAAACAATTACCATGTTAAAAAGGTAAAGTTATTGAATTACCGTCCCCAATCAATAATTCGTAAATGCAAAAGTGAGCAAGTTCGCGCCCATGCGGAGGGCGGCTTGGCGCAATTCTTCGGGGTCATTGTGGATAGATTGGTCTTCCCAGCCATTGCCCAAATCACATTCATAAGAATAAAAACAAACCAAACGCCCCTCATATATTAGTCCAAAGCCCTGTGATGGCTTACCGTCATGCTCGTGTATTTTGGGCAATCCATTCGGAAAATCGAATTTTTGATGATAGACAGGGTGCGAAAAAGGGAGTTCCACAAATTCAAGTTCGGGAAAAACCTTTTTCATCTCTGGGCGGATATATTTATCAAAGCCGTAGTTGTCGTCTATGTGCAAAAAACCGCCTGAAAGCATATACAGGCGTAGGTTTTGGGCTTCAGCTTCGCTGAAGACGATATTGCCATGCCCTGTCATGTGTACGAAGGCATAGCTAAAAATATCCTTGCTACCCGCCTCCACTATATCTTCTTCTGGGGCAAGATTGGTGCGCAAGTTTCTGTTACAAAAGCTAATCAAATTGGGCAGAGAGGTCTTATTGGAGTACCAATCTCCTCCCCCATTGTATTTCAGTTTGCCGATACGGACTGTAGGCTTTTGCGCCCACGCAGGCAAGGCAAGACATAGAAAAACTATCAATAAAAGTTTATTTCGCATGATTTTGTCCTAAAAACGAGGCAAATGTAGGCAAGTTTATGCGAATTTGCAAATGCGTATAAAACTTAGGAATGATTATTGAAAATGTCAGACTACTATACAATTTTAAATTTGTGTAAAAAATAACGTTTGGTGGGACACCAAACGTGGCAAAGACAGTGTTTGGTGTCCCACCAAACACCTACAGCCCAACAAAAAATGAAATTGTATAACAGTCTGTGCTTTACTAATAACCTCTGGAATGAAAATAAAATAACATGATAATTTCACTCACGCGAAGCCACGCTGTAAGCGTCTGTTGGTATTGCTCAACCGCGTAAAAGCTCGATAACAGACGCTTACAGCGTGGCTAAATATTCTCAAGTTATTTTTTACTCGTTCCTCTAATTTACGTTTTTTTTCAATTTTTGAGCCTCAAATTTATAGATTATTCTTATGTCTGCAAAATTGGCTATGTGCTTGTGGGCTTTTAGGTTGAAGCCTATCCCAAGTCGAGGGCGGGGATAGTAGGTTACACCCCATCTATGATACCAGCTATCAAAATAGGGGTTGTTTTGATAGAGATAGTAGCCAAATTGTTGTGAAAACCTGAACTTACCCAAGCAAAATTGATGTCCTGCGAGCGCACTTATCCGCCAACCATTTCCTTGTAGGCGGTCATCTGCCATGCGCTGTACTATAGAGGCATCATGCGTGATTTCTGCACCAGCCGTAAGCGCACTCAGTCGGCTCACTTGTTTACTTGCCTGCCCACCTATACCCACTATGAGATGTCTTTTTTTCTCGCCTACGCGGGCAGTTTTACTTGAAAATAAAGCCCAAGTTTCTATTTCTATAGGTGTTTGGGCATTGAATGGACTGCGTGGTCGAGCAGGAATGTCGAGGGGCGAAGGTGTATAAATCGCACTCAGCGAGGCAGTTATCCAATTGATGCCTTTGTTGGGTTCTTTCACTCCCCCATTCGAAATGTGCTGATAGTTCAAATACGTACCCACACGCCATTTTGGGCTGATTTTGAAGTGGTTGCCTATGCCAGCGAGGAGATATACGCTGATAGGCAAGCTGTAGGATTGGTTGTTGGGGTTATGGATTGGGTGATGTGGGCGCGTGAGGTAGGCAAGTCCCAAAGTACCCCGCAACGAGAGTTCCCATCGCTTTGCGAGGCGAAAATTAGGCTCAAGAAAATAGCCTGCCTGTAGGCTCTGCCCCAGATATGGATTGTCGTAATTGTAGTAGGCAAGGGCAATGCCTGTTTTAGGCGAACAATGACAATTATCCCATACTTTTTGGCTGATTTTTTGCCAAATTGCGGTGGCTTCTATCCCCCAAGGGCGCGCGCCTGCGGTATTTTCTACGGCTTCAGAGTGTGCAAAAATAGTTCCATAGTGGGTTTGCGCACCCCAACTGAAGATATGTGTGGTGTCTTGAGTATATCCTGCCTTGCCTGCCCAAGCCAAGCAAAATAAAAAACAAAGGAGTTTTGACATATTTTGATAACCCTCAAAAGGCAGGCAAGGTTTTGGGTGCTGTTTTTTTTTACTTGCCTGCCCAAATTTCGATAAAAGCGATACGCTAAAATGTATATCACTTAATCACTCCCATAGATGGAAAATGACCCTCACGTTGCCTACTTGATTTTGGTGCATCGCTTCCCCGAACAGTTCAAAAGACTTTTCAAAGCCATTTATCACCCACAGAATCACTACCTCATTCACATAGACCTCAAAGCGGCACAGGTATTCACTAAGACCTTGAAAAGTTTTTACAAGACTTTCCAAATATAGATATTTTAACGAGCGACAGCGTATTGTGGGGCGGTTATGGTATGGTACAAGCAGAACTCAATGGCGTTCAATGGGATTTTTTTATAAACCTAAGTGGACAAGACTTTCCGCTCAAGTCCCAAGAAGAAATCCAACACTTCTTGAGCCAAAATGCAGGCAAGAACTTTTTGAAAGTCTTGAATCAGTCGGCTGAAAGACCTGAAACTATGAACCGCATTGCACACTATTTTGAAGAAACTACAAAAGGATATGTAGGCAAACCGCATACACGCCCCTATATCGGAGGGCAGTGGATGATTCTGACAAGGGCGTGCTGTGAGTTTATTTGCTACAACAAAGAAGTCCAAAAGTTTGAGGATTTTTACCGCAATACTTTCATTGCTGACGAAGGTTTTTTCCAAACGGTTTTGATGAATACCTCTTTCAAAGGCACGATAATCAATGACGACAAAAGGGCTATCATTTGGATAGCTGATGGAGATATCAAGTTGCGCCCTAAGACATTTACTACCAGTGATTTAGCTTTTTTACTGCAAGGCGATAATTTATTTGCCCGCAAGTTTGATGAAATCGCCAACCCACAAATCATGCATATTTTGGAAGGAAATATGGCACTTGAAATTGCCATTTACTAAAATATAAAAGCCTAAAACGCCCCAAAAAAAATAGTATTTTTGGGGCGTTTATTTTGAGATTTTCAAAAAAACACATATATTTGCTGTATGCTTGGACATCTGAAACCTACTTTTTGCAAATCTTCCAAAAGTAGCAAAGAAAATTATTGGGAATTTTATTGTAGTGTGTGCGCAAGCCTACGCAAACAGCACGACCTTGCCTCAAGTTTTTTGCTGAACAATGAAATCACATTGATTCTTTCTGCTTTTCAAGATGATTTTGAAGACCTGAAAGACATCAAAACTGCCTGCCCTGCGAAGGCGTTTTTGGCTAAAAATTATGCTTTTGCGCACCCCGCTATAGATTTGGCAGGGCATCTCTCGGTCATTTTAGGTTGGATAAAAGTCTTGGATTGGCAGACGGACAGTCCGCACATGGCGAAGCGCATTTTGCTCAATAGGCTACATAAAAAAGCGCAACGCATCTTGCCTACCCTCTCTGCTGAGGCGCAACAGACCATAGAAGCATACACACGCCTGACGAGCGATAATGTCCAAGATTTTGCAGAAATACGTGCGCAGTCTGCCGCACTCGCACAAATGCTTGTGCGTGAAATAGGACAAAAAACAGAAGCCAATCCTGAAAGTATTGCTTTGATTCAAGCTGTTTTTGGAAAAGCTGGAGAGCTGATAGCAGTGGCTGACCACTTGATAGACCTTGAAAAAGACCAAAAATATGCGCAATACAATCCCATTATTTTAGAAGCTGAAACAAAAAAAATCCCCCTTGCTCAAGCTTATTTGCAATTAAAAATGCAATATTATGCCCTTCGGCACGATATACTGAAGCTCTTGCCTGCTATGAATCCAGCTTTTATAGAGGCTCTCAAGCAAAGTATGTATGGGTTAGATAAGCAAATAGATAAGCACTTGCCTGCCTGTATGCACACCGCGCAGGCAAGGGAAATGGTAGGCAAGATGCAGACTGCGCAAGGAAGCATGGCGGGTATGCCGCTCATGCCCGAAGCCAGCGACTGTTGCAATGAAGCCTGCTGTGGAGCGTGCTTGGGCGCGTGCGTACAAGCCTGTGCGCAAGGGTGTTGTGATTCTATGTGCAACTCTTGCTGTTCAGATGATTGTTGCTCAAATACATGGACTCCCAGCCCCGAAGCCCAACAAAGGCGCGAGGAGCGCAGAGAAGCTCGCGCCATAAAACGTGCCGAAAAAGAAGCCCGAAAAAAACGCGCCAAAGAAGGCAAGGAAACCAAAGAAGACAAAGAGAAAAAGAAACAAAATCCTGACGGTGCGTATTAGAGATTGAATCTCATGCCAAGACCTGAAACCGAAACGAACTATCAAAAACCTTGCCTACCCGAACCGTATCACGTGGGCAGGCAAGGGCGTTTTACTCCGTCTTCAAAGACAGCGAAGGACTTTTTTGTGAGGCTTTGTAGGCTTCATACAAAATCGTAACAATCGCCAAAAAACTCGTAATTAAAAGTGCCAAAACTGCCACAAAGCCTATATGCGCCCCAAGGTCAATCCTATGCACATAGCTCTGCAACCATGTCCACATCAGGAAAAAAGATAAAGGCAATGCCATCATAAAGCCTATCAAAATAAGTCTGAAAATCTCTGTACCAAAAAGGTATAAAATCTGTGATACAGTCGCTCCGTATGCCTTTCTGATGCCTATTTCTTTTGTCTTTTGGACTGCCAAAAAGCGCACCAAGCCATATAAGCCCAAACAACCTATGACTATAGCTATCCACGAACAGCCACGCACAACTGTCAGCAATGCTGTTTCCTCCTCGTAGTGCTTTTCGATATCTTTATCCAAAAAACCACCTTGAAATACCTGATTGGGAAAATACTCGTCCCACAATTTCTGTAATTTGGGTAAAATCTCTTTGAACTGTCCTATGTTTAGCAGAATACTTGCGCCTTTGTATTCGCTTTTGGCAGAAAATAACGCCAAAGGCATGAGTGAATTGCGTAGCGATTGGTCATGAAAATTACGCACCACGCCGTATATCTTAGCCTGCCTGTCCCAAACCTTAAGCGACTTGCCTACCACCTCTTTCGGATTTGCGATGCCCATACGCTCCAAAAAGCGTTCATTGACCAAAAAGCCCCGCAATGTATCCGAAGCAGGAATGTTCTCACCTGCTATGATGCGTAAGTTGTAAAGGTCGAGGTAGTTTTCATCTATATTTTTGACTCCTATGCTCCAGTGCATATCTTTAGTACTTTTATCATACTGAAAGCTGGCATTATATACATTGCCTGACATGGGCTGTGCAGAGCGAAGCGAAATTTTTTCTATTCCTGCTATTTCCAAAACACGCTTCTTGAAAGTTTGCTGATTGATGCTATCGGGCGTGGGTACATTAAAATCATAAATACCTTTTACAGTAAAGCCCAAATCTTTGCCAAGCATATAGTCTATTTGTTGGTTCATGACCAAAGTAGTCATCAACAATACTTGAATCAACACAAATTGAAACACAATCAAAAGCCTTCGCAGAGATATGCCCCCTATTTGTCGGGTAGATACACTCCCCCGCAATGCCATGATGGGTTTGAAGTTAGCTAAAATCATAGCAGGATACATACCCGCCATCAGCGTAACAGCCACAAAAATAAGTAAGAGGTCAAGCCAAAGCGTAATATCTGCCCAAACGATAGCCGACTGCCAAACTTCTACATGAAGGATAATAT
>JAAFJK010000354.1 GCA_013298105.1 Cytophagales bacterium | reverse complement strand
AAGATTTTTAGAGAAACGTGCGAGATAAAATGGCAGGAAAAAACAGCTACAGAAATTCATAATTTTGTGCGAGGTCTTGCCCCGCACCCGAGCGCGTGGGGCGTGATAGCAGGCAAGGTCTATAAAATAGCCGAAACAAAAGTATATCCTGACTTGCCTACCCCAATAGTGGCTGATGCCGAATACTACACAGATGGGAAGCGTTTACTTGCCTTGCCTACCCGCGAGGGCTATATAGGCATAGAGCAAATCCAACCCGAAGGCAAAAAAATGATGCCCATACAAGCGTTTTTGGCTGGGAATACATTACAATAATTTTTCAAAAAAGATACAACGTATTTTGATTATTTTCTTGACTTTCTGTGAAAGTGATGCCTTCGTAGGCAAGGTCTGTGAGTGCTTTGCGCAAAGCAGGCGCGAAACCCAGCCTCACTTTTAGGGTAAGTTGGCAATTTTCTTGAAAATCTTGAGCCACTATCTCGGCTTCATAGTCCTTCACTAAGCGCATGATTTGGTTCATGTGTACGTATTGAAAGCCCAAAGCAAAAGTGCTTTGGATAAATTTTTCTATCGTTTGGGCTTCTTGAAGCGCAAGCGAGGTAGCGGTTTTGTAGGCATTTATCAATCCAGCTACCCCCAGTTTTGTACCTCCAAAATAGCGCACTACTACCACGAGCGTATTGGTAAGCCCTGCCGCTTTGATTTGATTCAAAATAGGTGTACCTGCTGTATGATTTGGCTCGCCATCATCTTGGGCGCGACTTTGCTCTTGCCTGCCCCCCAGTATATAGGCGTAACAATGATGGGTGGCATCAAAATATTGCTTTTTGAGGGTTTGCAGGTGTGTTTTTACCTCCGCTTCGTCCAGTACGGGGTAGGCGTAGGCAAGGAATTTACTGCCTTTATCTCTGAAAGTAGCCTCTGTAGGCGCGGTCATCATGCGGTAAGTATCGAGCATATTTTTTGAATTTATCCACAAATTTAGAAAAAACATTTATCTTTGCCTATCTAAACCCACTTTCTCCTACTATGGACGTACAAAATGCTATCCAACAACCGATTGAGGTATTGTTGAAAGAAATTGAATTTGAGAATCAAATTCGCCAACTCTTGAACGAAACACAAATATATTTTGACTACAATGTCGTGAATATCAATGAGTCAGACCAACTTCCGATGTTTAGGCTTGACCTTATCACCATCAACCGCGAGCATAACCACAAGTTCCTCTTTCACTCTGTAACGGGCGCAAGCAAGGTCTTGTTGTTGAAAGAAATGTTGCGGTACATTGAGGAGTACAACCGACAGCAAGAAACGTATCAAATAGAATGGACACATCTGAAGGACTTGAGCAAAATGCAAGACTCGTGGTTCAGGGGCAATGACATTTTTGATGTCTTGAATAAATTTTATTATGGCAAAGAAAAAAGCCAATTCAAGATATTCAAAATCAAACTCATGCCTGTGAGCTAAAAAATACCTGCCAAAATTGTAAAATTTTAATTTGTGGTGTATATTTGCAAAAACTATCTGTGATTTAGATTATTGTATGATTCTTTTACTTATCAAAGCCGTTATTATATTGGTAGTGTTTGGCATCACGCTGGGCGTGGCTACCTACTCTACATGGGCAGAGCGCAAAGTTTCTGCGTATATGCAAGACCGCATAGGACCGATGCGTGCAGGGTGGGCGGGGCTTTTGCAACCCCTCGCAGACGCAGGCAAGATGTTTTTTAAAGAGGAATTTATTCCTGCAAGTGCGAACAAATGGCTCTTCATTGCGGGACCTTGCTTGGCGATGCTCGCGGCGTGTATGACAAGTGCTGTGATACCTTTTGGGGGCGAAATGGAGCTTTTTGGAGAGAAATTTCTTATCCAAGCTGTAGATATAAACATTGGTATTCTGTATGTTTTTGCAGTCGTAGCATTGGGAGTATATGGTGTGATGATTGGCGGTTGGGCTTCAAACAATAAGTTTTCGCTTTTGGGTGCTATTCGTGCCGCTTCTCAAAACATCAGTTATGAATTGGCTATGGGCTTATCTATCATAGCTGTCATTATGCTTACAGGCTCGCTTTCTCTGAATGTGATTGTGGATAGGCAAGTGCAACCTCTTTTTGGCATTGGAGGTATGAATTGGAATGTTTTTTATCAGCCGTTGGGCTTTATCATATTCCTTACTTGTGCTTTTGCAGAATGTAATCGCACACCTTTTGATTTGCCTGAGTGCGAAACTGAACTTATCGGGGGCTATCATACAGAGTACAGCAGTATGAAACTTGGCTTTTATTTGTTTGCTGAATATATCAATATGTTTATCTCAAGCCTCGTCATGGCTACACTTTATTTTGGGGGCTATGCCTATCCTTTTATGGACGTGGTAGCGGGTGCTTTGGGACAGAATATAGCGGCACTTTTGGGCTTTGGCTTGTTTATAGGCAAGGGCTTGTTTGGGGTGTTTTTCTTTATGTGGGTGCGCTGGACATTGCCGCGCTTCCGCTATGACCAACTGATGAACTTGGGCTGGAAAAGCCTTTTCCCTCTCGCTATAGCCAATGTAGTCCTCACAGGCATACTTATTTTGTTGTTTCAATAAATAATACTGAAGTTACGCAATACTATTTTTAAGTATAAAGTACAGTTTTAAAAATACAGCCCTATTCATTGCAAATGCAGAAATAATTTATCAAAAAAGTCTTTGATAGAAAAATTAAAGTTTCCTGATACTATTGGATTGTGTGGTATTGCCTAAAATAGCAGTTAAAAGGTACTAAAAATACATTTTACAATCATTTTTGAGGGTGCTTAAAGCCATATTTCAGGCTTTTTGTTATCATGCCACACAATTCGTTAGTATCAGTAAATACATTTCCAAAATGTAGTTTCTTATATATTAGAAAATATTTACAATGCTTTTTGAGAACTATCAATATTTTGCCTATCAATTTCCAGAACCTCAATATTTAGGGGCAAAATATACTTTACTCAAATGGCTTATAAAATATATTCCTAAAAATATACATACTACTTTTGACGCATTTGCAGGCTCACAATCTGTTGCTTATTTATTCAAACAACTTGGTTTTCAAGTATTTACGAATGATTTTTTACAATTTAATCATCAAATAGGTAAATCTTTGATTGAAAATAAAAATCAACTTCTAAATAAACAAGACTTAGAAATATTATTCGCAAATAGTTTGCAAAAAAAAGATTTTACCCTCATGCAAAGTCTTTATACAGATTTATTTTTTGAAGAAGACCAAGCCATATTTTTAGATAATTGTAGGGCAAATATTCAGTTTTTAGAAAATGAATATAAAAAAACTTTTGCTATTTCTTTGATAAATAGAAGTTTACAAAGAAAAATTACTATGGGGCATTTTGCTCATACACAAGCCTTAGTCTATGCAGGAGATAAAGAAAGAATAAAAAGAAATCCAAATTTAGCTCGACCAATTCGTGATAATTTTATGGATTTATTACCTAAGTATAATAATGCCGTTTTTGATAATCAGCAAGAAAATAAAAGTTTTTCAGAGAATATTTTAGATTTATTACCTAAAATATTAAAACATCAATCTATAGATTTAATTTATTTCGATCCTCCTTATTGTGATAGTCATGCGGATTATCAAAGTTTTTATCATTTAGCTGAAACTTATACTGAATATTGGCAAGATAAACAATTTATAAATGGAATTAAAAGGTATGAACCACAAAAATTCAGTGGATTTGATAAGAAAAAAGATGTAATACAATCTTTTCATACACTTTTTGAAATGTCGGAGGAAATACCAAATTGGCTAATCAGTTATAATGATAGAAGTTTTCCAACAATACAAGATTTGACAAATATCATTAAGAAATATAAAAAAGTAGAAATTGCTACTAAAACTTATCAAAATGGTAGAGGTGGCAAAGGAAGTGTAGCAGGAAGTCAAGAAGTATTGTTTATTTGTAATCCTAAACCTTTTTTTAATATATCATTTCAGATGGAAAATAAAAAGCAACCTTTTAATCATTGGAAAAACCTATATGAAGCAGACCATTTAGAAGATTTCAATTTTAGTCTTTCCGCATTACTATGGCTTAAAATAAAATCAATTACAAGGAAAGAAATTTTGCAAAAATTTCTAATATTAAATAGTCTTTCTTTGAAAGAAAAAGGTTTAAATCAACAATTTGAAGAACTTTATGATTTACTTTCTGATAATCTGGAAAACAGCCATCAAACATTGAATAACTTTATTCAAGCTGAGAATCAGGCACAAGAAACTATTTTAGATACTGAAAAATTAGTTTCTGAACTTTATAGATTACGTTATTTTGACTGGGGAGGAGATTATAAAAATCAATTGGATAAATTTTTAGTAGATAGATATGTGAAAATCTATCAAAATTATGATGTTTTAATCAAAAAATTTGATACTGATATTAACAAAGCAGTACAAGGATATGTTCTTTGTAGCTGGTACAATTACTGGAGTAGTATTTTAATTGAACATATCTTTAAATCTCATACAATAGTTTTACCCACTGTCGGACAAATTAAAAAAGTTGATTTTTTTATAAATGAAATACCTTTTGATTTGAAAGTAACCTATTTACCAGCTAATTTTATAGAAAAACAAAGAAAATTAAAAGGGTTAAAACCTGAATTAACAGAACTCAAACAAAAAGCAAAACAAGGACATATATCTTTTACAAATCATAGTAAGGCAGATGATACTTATTATGAAATTGTAGAAAAAATGAAAGATAGAGATGATATTTTTTGTAAAGACACTTTACAAAATATCAAGCAAATTCGTTTAGATATTTTGGAAGATGTCAAAAATAACCCTAAAGTTTTAATACAAAACTTATATGAAGAACAAGGTGAATTACGATTTGATGCTTCAAATAGGCTTTTCATAGTCTTGGTAGATACTGATGATTTTGATAATGCTTGGAAATTAAAACGTAATTTAGAATTACTAAGTCCAAATATAAAAAAATATTTAGATGATTTTAATCACAAAAATATAGACGATTTAAAAATAACTTTTGACTACAAAAATAAAGGACAATTTACAGCCTTAAGCGATATAATTTTTGTAACAAAATAGATTTAATTCCAAAAAATCTGCAAGGTCTTAAAAAAAACCTTGCAGATTTTTTTTCAAACTTCAAACCTCCTATCTTCAAAATGCTCTCTTTCCTCGAACAGTGTGCCGAATACATAGCCACAAGCCATAAAAGCCATTTAGCCCATACGTGCCTTGTCTTGCCTACCTCGCGGAGTGGGCGTGTACTGAAAGGCTACTTGAAGAAGCATGGTGTGCAAGACCTGCCCGAAATATTGCCTATAGATGACTTCGTGGCGCAATTTTCAGGGTTTGAAACTACCGTTTCAGTCATGCAGTTGCTTGAGCTTTTTGATGTATTCAGCCAAGTAGATAAAGAACTGAAATTAGAAAAATTTACGGGCTGGGGATATATTTTGCTCAAAGATTTTGATGCCATAGATAGAAGTTTGGTAGATGCACACGCGCTTTTTGAAAATCTCAAAGACATCAAACAAATGGAAAAATGGCGGGTAGGTGAGGACAATGCTACGCCCAGAATCCAAGAATATTTCAAACTTTGGGGAAACCTCGAAACGGTTTATCACGCCCTCCGAGCCAAACTTGCCTCCCAAAACCAAGGCTATACGGGTATGATGTACCGATACCTTGCCGAAAATGCGGAGCAAATATTAGCCCAACACCCACATTTTCAGTATTTTATATTTGTAGGATTCAATGCCTTGAGCAAAGCAGAAGAAGAAATATTCAGGATACTTTACAAAGAAGACAAAGCCGAGATAATCTGGGACGCTGATGTGTATTATTTAGAAAACAAAGAAAACAAAGCGGGGCTTTTTATGCGTCAATATGCCGAACGTTGGGCAGGTACAAATTGGCATTTTCAGGGCGATAACCTCCTCCGAAGCCACAAAAAAATCGTAACGCTCAGTGTTGCCAACGCAAGTATGCAGGGAAAAGTGGCAAATCAACTCCTCAAAGATTGGACGATTCAGCCCAAAACAGCCGAAGACGTGCCTGTCTTGCCTGCCACCGCGCTCGTACTTGCAGACGAACATTTGCTGATGCCTGTGCTTCATTCGCTTGATGAAGCGTATGCAGGCGCGAATATCACGATTGGGCTTTCGCTCAAAGATTCGTCCCTTTTTACGCTGATTGATACGCTTTTTGAACAACAGCAAATGACTATCCGACACAAAGAAACGGACACTATCAAGTTCAATCATAGGACAGTCTTTAGACTTTTGAGTCATAGTTTTTTGAGGCAATTTGAACGAAAAAACGCCTTAAAAGCCCCCGAAGCCAAAGGAGAGAAAGAACAAGCCCCCAACCCCGAAGGGGAGTCTGATGCTGTTTCTACCCCTTCTGGGGGGCGGGGGGCTTTCCTTTTACAACTTATCTTGCACTTTACACGCGCGAATGTGCCGTTTATTGGGCTACAAGAACTGCTCGATGCTGTGCATACGGAGGAGTTCATGGAGCGCGTACAAGATGCCGAAACGCTCG
>JAAFJK010000571.1 GCA_013298105.1 Cytophagales bacterium | reverse complement strand
TATTGCGGGTGTTTGATTTTTAGAGAGCTTCAACCCTTCGGGTGTCTAAACTAACTAACTCAAAATGAGTTAGTTAGTTTAGACACCCGAAGGGTTGAAGCAACATGACTTACTTTCACAATGCCTCATATTTCAAATTCCGCAATAACTTTCGAAGAACCTTTAATTTTTAATGAGCGCGGTCTTTTTTAGGGTAACAAAAAAAATATTATAGAAGATGTGCCTATTTTTACTCGTTCCTTGCACAGTTCTTAACGCCAGCCTCCACCAAGCAGTTGATACATTCTTACTACAGCATTCATGCGTTGTTTTCGGATTTCGATAAGTTCCATTTGCGCTTCCATCGCATCGCGCTGTGTCAATAAAATCTCCACATAATCAGCCCTGCCTGACTTAAAAAGGTTGATAGAAATACTCACAGAGCGGTTTAGTGCGTCTGTTTGTTGTACTTTGAAAGTGTAACTTTGTGTCAGATTGTCTATCTCTGCCAACTGATTGAGGACTTCTATATAAGCATTTAAGATAGTGCGTTCGTAGTTGAAAACGGCTTGAATTTGTCTTGCATTGGCAGTATAATAAGTAGCTTTGATGGCGTTTTTATTGGCTAAAGGCGCAACCAAACCTCCAAGCAAATTGAATAATATGGATTTTGGGGTAGAGAGTAAATATTTTGGGCTAAAGGCTTGGTAGCCCAAAGAAGCATTGAGGTTCAAGATAGGGTAGAAATTAGCCTTAGCTACCGCAATATCCAAATTTGTTGCCATAAGTCCATATTTGGCTTGCTTGATGTCGGGGCGATTTTGTAGAAGTTGTGAAGGGATACCAGCTGAAACGCTATCGGGCTTCAAGTCATTGAAATTGCTATCTCTTACTACAGGTTGTGGAAATCTGCCCACCAAAAAATTGACCCTGTTTTCAGTTTCAGTAATCGCTTGCTGTATATAATATTGTAGGCTTTGATTTTTGCTTACTTCTGCCTGAAATCTCCTTACAGCCAACTCCGTAACTTGCCCTGCGTTCTTTTCCAAGGTAACAAGATTGAGTGCATTTTGTTGAACTCGAATGGTCTTTTTGAGTAATTCTAATTGACTGTCTAAAGCCATAAGTTCATAGTAAGTATGGGCTATCTCGGCTATGAGGGTAGTTACCATAAAGTTTTTGCCTTCATTGGCGGCTAAGTAACGATATATGGCAGATTGCTTGGCATTACGCAACTGTTTCCAAATATCCACCTGCCACGATACATTTACGCCCAAATTAAAGTCAGGCAAAAAACGTGGTATGCGGTGCGTGGGTGTAATGTTGAGATTTTCATCAACTGCACCATTGCGGGTATAATGCCCCGCTTTTTCTACGCCTGCTCCCCCAAAAGTAGTGGCAAAGGGCAGGTAAGCCCCTTTTCTTGCCTGCACTTCGTTTTGGAGGACTTTGATTTCTTGGAGCATCATATTCAGCTCTTGATTGTTTTTGAGTGCAGTATCAATCAGAGCAGTCAGATTTTTATCTGTAAAATACTTCTGCCAAACAATTTGAGCAGGATTCAAGGTATCTTGCCTACCCGCGTATGCAGTAGGCACCTTGTCGTGGGCTACCCGCTGTATCAAAGGGGGAACTTTGCAGCCTTGTATCAAAAAAGATAGCAAGACTACGTACATATATTTGTAAAGCATACGATTAGAGGTCAGAGGGTTGTTGTTCGTGAGGTTGTTGCGTTTCGTGTGTGGTTGTGTGGGGTGTTTGTTCATTTCCTTTGATAAGGCTCGAACTTCCCGCGATACTGGCAAATATATAGTATAAACCTGGTATGATAATGATGCCAAAAACAGTTCCAAAAAGCATTCCACCCAAAGCAGACGCGCCTATGGTGCGGTTGCCTATCGCACCCGGACCTGCCGCCAATATGAGCGGTATAAGTCCTGCTATGAACGCAAACGAGGTCATGAGAATAGGACGAAAACGGGCTTTCGCGCCTTGCAAAGTAGCCTCTAAAACAGATAGCCCTTCTTCCCTACTTTTTTGTAACGCAAATTCTACAATCAGCACCGCATTTTTGCCCAAAAGTCCCACCAACATCACTAAAGCGACTTGAGTATAAACATCATTTGAAAGTCCCATGAGTTTCACAAATAAGAACGCGCCGAATATACCTGTAGGCAAGGACAAAATAACTGCAAAGGGTATAACAAAACTCTCATATTGGGCAGAAAGCACCAAATAGACAAAAATAAGCACTACCAAAAATATATAAATTGCTTCATTTCCGCGTGAAACTTCATCTTTTGAAAGTCCCGCCCAATCAATGTCATAGCCTTTGGGTAAAACTTTCTTGGCAGTTTCTTTGATGGCATCTATGGCTTCACCACTGCTATAGCCACTTGCAGGTGCGCATTGGATAGTGGCGGTGTTGTACATATTATAGCGATTGATTTCATAAATGCCTTGTGTTTTTTTGAGTTTCATAAAGGCAGAGTAAGGCACCATTTCGCCTTCTTCATTTTTCACAAAAAGGTTCAAAATATCAGTAGGCAATTTGCGGAAAGAGGGGTCAGCTTGCACAAAAACTTTGAAAAAGCGTCCGAATTTGATAAAACCAATGTCATACGTACTACCTATGAGTATAGAGAGGTTGTCCATAGCTTTGCTGATAGATACACCTTTTTGCATGGCGCGACTGTTGTCTATCTCAAGTTCGTATTGCGGATAGTCCGTTCTGTAAAAAGAAAATAGAGACATCAGTTCTTTGCGTTTTCTTAGGGCTTGCATGAACTTTTCGCTTACTTTGTCAAGTTCCTTGTAGTCAATTTTGGTGTTTTTGTCTAAAAGTTGTAGTGTGATACCACCCGCCGCCCCATAGCCTGGTACAGCAGGCGGATTGAAGAACTCGATAGCCGCACCTGGTATATTTTTTGTTTTTTCCTCAAGTTCGTGAATGATGTCGTGCGCCCTATTTTTACGCTCATGCCAAGGCTTCAAATCTATGAGGCAAGTACCTGAGTTCGAGCCTCTGCCTTGTGTCAAGACTTCAAAACCTGCTAAAGATGATACGGATTTTACGCCTTCTACCTCTAAGGCATAGTTTTGTAGCTGTCGGCTTACGGTATAGGTTCTCTCTAAAGTAGAGCCTGGCGGTGTTTGGATAACTGCATATATCATGCCTTGGTCTTCAGTAGGTACGAAGCCCGCAGGCAAGTGCTGATTTACCAAAAAAGTACCTGCACAAAAACCTCCCAATACCAAAACCGTAATCACTCTCCGATTCACAATAACCCCCAGAATGCGCATATATCCTCCCGTAATCTTATCAAAGCCTTTATTGAAGCCACTTGAGAATTTATCAAAAATATTTTTCTTCTTGTGGGGGTTGTGTTTTTTCAGTATCATAGCGCACAAGACAGGCGTAAGGGTAAGTGCCACAATCCCCGAAATGACAATAGAAGATGCCATAGTGATAGAAAACTGTCGATAAAAAATCCCTACAGGACCCGACATAAAAGACACAGGAATAAACACAGAAGTCATCAAAAGTGTGATAGCTACTATTGCTCCGCTTATCTCTGCCAACACTTTTTTGACAGCTTCATAGACAGATAAGTGATGTTCTTCCTCAAGTTTTGCATGGACAGCTTCCACCACTACTATAGCATCATCTACCACAATCCCAATCGCCAATACCAATGCAAATAAAGTAATAAGGTTGATGCTAATGCCAAACATTTGCATGACTGCAAAAGTACCAATGAGAGAAACAGGCACTGCCAAAGTAGGTATGAGCGTAGAACGCCAATCACCCAAAAATACCAACACCACTAATGCTACCAAAAGAAAAGCATCACGTAAGGTATGAAACACTTCCTCGATAGAGGCATCTAAAAATTGTGAAACATCATAGCCGATTTCGTATTCCATACCTGGCGGAAAACTCTTTTTGAGTTCGTTCAATTTTGCCTTTAGCTCGTCTAATACTTGAGTAGCATTGCTACCATAGCTTTGATTTAAGACTATCGCCGCAGAAGGATACTGGTCTTTATTCGAATAAATGTCGTAATACTCACTGCCAAGTTCTACTTCAGCTACATCACGAAGGCGCAATATTTCGCCATCAGGGGTAGATTTGATGATGATATTTTTGTATTGCTCTGGTTCATTGTACCTGCCTTGATAAGTCAAAACATACTCTATAGCCTCCGAACGCTTGCTATCAGCACGCCCCAGTCGCCCAGGCGAGCCTATGATACTCTGTTCGTTCATGGCTTTCATGACATCATCAGTACCCAAGTTGTAGGCTCTCATTCTATCAGGATTCAGCCATACGCGCATAGAATACTGCCTACTGCCAAGTATGCGGGCTAATCCTACGCCATTTATCCTTTGCAGTTCGGGCAACATTTGGATATACGCATAGTTAAAGATATACTTCATATCCGTTTTGGCATCTTTGCTATACAGGTTTACGTACATGAGCATATTGGGCATGAGGCGTTGAATCACGATACCTTCCAACTGCACCAAGGGAGGCAAGCGCATTTTCATCTGCTCGATGCGGTTGTTGATATTTACTACCGCTTGATTGGGGTCACTGCCCAAATGGAATACAACTTGGATATTTGCTTCGCCCGAACTCGCGGCTGTAGAAAACATATATTTCATACCAGGTACGCCATTGATGGCTTGCTCCAGCGGTATCAAAACAGACTGCACAAGTACCTCTGAACTCGCCCCAGGATAAGACGCATAAATAGCCACCATGGGCGGAGCGATTTCAGGAAATTGTGATTTGGGTAAGGTAAAAATGGCTAAAAGTCCTACAAAAACAATCAATAGTGAGATAACTATAGCAAGCGCGGGGCGTTGAATAAATATTTTGAACATAATTTTGTGTAAAAGTTAAAGTTTGGATTTATTCAGCGTGCAATTTGAGTGCTTTTAGCACTTTAGCGGGCGTTTGGTAAGTATATTCAATTTTTTCATTTTCTTTTACTATTCTCAAACCCTCAAGCAGGATATTGTCTGTACTTTTCAATCCATCTTTGATTATGTAGATGTCGGGCAGTTCTGCTTCTACAGTTATTTTTCGCGCTCTCAATACGTTGTCCTTGCCTACCACATAGACATATTTCTGGTCTAAGACCTCAAAAGTGGCTTTTTGTGGAATGAGAAGTGCATTTTTGAAAACAACTTTGATGAGCGTATTGCCTGTTTCGCCATGCCGAAGGAGCTGGTCAGGATTGGGAAAAGTAGCCCTGAAAGCAATATTGCCTGTTTTGTTGTTGAAGTCGGCTTCGATAGTTTTTACTACGCCTATGTGTTCATATATCGTGTGGTCTGCCAATTTTAATTGAACTTGCAAAGCACTATCTTTTTTTAGGCTTTTTTGGTAGGCAAGGTATTCGGCTTCGGGTACGTTGAAATATACCCAAAGCGTACTTATGTCTGAGAGTGTAGTCAGCAAATCGCCTTCGTTTAGCAGACTCCCTGCACGCACTTGAAACTTATCCATGAAGCCACTGAAAGGGGCGCGAATTTGTGTAAAACCCAAGTGAACTTTGGCTACCTCGAGTTCTGCATTGGCTTTCTCGAGTTTGGCTCTTGCCAAAGCTAACTGCACAGGCGAGATGACATTACTGTCTGCCAGTATTTTGGTGTTTTGATACTCAATATCCACATAATTGGCTTCGGCTTGAGCTTTTTGGAGTTCAGCGCGGTATTTGACAGGCAAAAGCTGGAACATGAGTTGCCCCTTTTGCACGAATTTGCCTTCATCTACAAATGTTTCTTGTAGATAACCTCTCTCGAGTGAGCGCAACTCTATGTGGTTGATGGCGCGGATTTGACATACATACTCTTTGGTAGTGATGGTGTCTTTTTGCAAAGGACTTGTAACCAAAAACTTGGTCAATTTTTCTTTCTCTTGTTTTTTAGAAGCACAACTAAATGACAATAGTATAAGACTTATAAGCGCAAATAACGTGATACTTGTTTTCATGATTGAATTTTATTGAGTGAATTTTGAATAGATATTCAATCCAGAAACAAGCTAAAAAATGGTTTGTTTGACTAAAAAAGTCGTTTTAATAACAATTTAATAGGTATTAAAATGGTATGCGATTTCAAAGATAGTTTAATACTTTTTTAACGAATGCACCTGAAAAAGGCTTGTTTCTTCATGGCGTTTTAATATCATTTTTAATCACATTATAATCAAAAAAAGCTATGAATTATACGGTATGTGTAAAGCAAGTTGCCTTACCTACCCATGCGATATAGCCACCGAATATAGGGAACGAGTAAAAAATAACGATTCTCTGACAATTTTTGTGGAGGGAAAAAAGAGCGTACTTTATCATTCTGAGCGAAGCACGAGATTTTTCGCTTCGCTCAAAATGACAAAATTATATTATCACTTAAAAAAATACAGGAGAAAAAAATCGTAAACCGTAATTCTTAAATCATAATTCACTTCAAATCGCTGAATTTTTTTCTGCCTTTGGCAAAATATTGCCAAATAAGGCTACGCGAATAGATAGGAATGTCTTTGTTTTCTTCAGAGAAACGTTTGTATTTTTTGCGCCAAAACCAAAAACGTCCGTAAAAATGAAAATAGGCTTTCAGGATAGCAAAGCCTTGCCTGCCTTCGCCCTTGCCTACGAACCGAAGGCAGGCAAGGGCATCTAAAACCGCGCGAACGCATAGCCTGTACCACAGCGCGGAGGCAGGCAAGTTCTTGGTAAGTAGCGCGAGATTGTTGCGAAAATTCAAAAAAGTTTTGCGTGGACTGCCTTGTGCGAGCGTGCCTCCGCCTACATGATATACCGCACTGGCAGGCAAGTAATGCACCTTGCCTCCCCTGCGCCAAATTCTCCAACACAAATCTATCTCCTCCATGTGCGCAAAAAAATCATTGTCCAATCCCCCAAGCGCGTGATAGGTTTCGGCACGAATGACCATACAAGCCCCGCTTGCCCAAAAAACAGGCAATGCGTCATTGTATTGTCCCAAATCTTCCTCTATTGTATCAAAAATGCGCCCCCTGCAAAAAGGATAGCCCCAAGTATCCAAAAAGCCACCGCCTGCGCCCGCATACTCAAAGTAGGTAGGCAAGTGATAGGCAAGGATTTTGGGCTGAAGTGCTTCTACTTCAGGGTGTGCGTGGAGGTAGGCAAGGATAGGCTCAAGCCAACCCTCCGTAACCGCCACATCAGAGTTCAGCAAGACATAATAGTCAGCCGTGATTTGTGCCAGACTTTCATTGTATCCTTGACTGAAGCCTCCGTTTTGCTGAAGTAAAATAAGGCGTACTTCCGCAAAATTTTTGCGCAAATACGCCACAGAATCATCTGTAGAGGCATTGTCGGCTACTACTACTGCGTGAGGCGTGCTATAAGCCACGACTTCGGGCAAAAAGTTCTGAAGAAATTTTTGCCCATTGTAGTTCAAAATGACAACCGCAATCGTAGCCACGCTTTAAAATCCAAATTTGCTCATGTCAGGCAAACCTCCTGGTATCATACCTTCCGTAACCTTTTGCATTTGGTCTTTTGCGAGGTCATCTATTTCTATCAAAGCCTTATTCACAGCCGCAATGATGAGGTCTTGCGCCATTTCTTTGTCTTGTGGGTTCAGCAAATCGGCATCAATGTCCAAAGACAAAATTTGTTTTTTGCCATTTACGGTTACTTTTACCATACCAGCACCTGCCTCTGCACTTGTTTTGATGTGTGCGAGGTTATCTTGCGCTTCCTGCATTTTTTCTTGCATCTCACGCAATTTGGACATAGCTTCTTGAATATTTATCATAGAGCGAAAAATAAAAATCTTTTGCAAATATACAAATTTTATTATAATTTCGTATTTTTGCAAAAAAACTAAAAAAAGCTCAAACCTAACAAGGTCAAAAACGGATTGAATGGAGGGACTAATCATGCGTACCACAGGCTCGTGGTACAATGTGCGCTCAGACGAGGACGGCACAATGCTAAAATGCAGGCTAAGAGGCAAATTTAAGATAATCTTAGACGAAAAAAAAATAACGAATCCTATAGCTGTAGGCGACAGGGTAATCTGGGAATGGGAAAATAAAAACGAAAGAGTAGGCAACATAACGGATATTTTACAGCGTGAAAATTATATTATCCGCAAATCAGTCCACAAAAAAACAGCACATGGACATATTTTAGCCTCGAATCTTGACCAAGCGATTTTTATAGCCACCCTTGCCTACCCGCGCACTTCGCTGGGATTCATGGATAGATTTTTGGTTACAGCACAGAGTTATGACATTCCTGCCCGCATTATTTTTAATAAATGCGACCTACTGAATGAAGAAGGTATCGCTATGCTTGCAGAGCTAAAAAGTGTTTATGAGCCTTTGGGTTATCCTTGTCTTTTTACTTCTACCATTACAGGCGAGGGCGTAGAGGACTTTCACGCACTACTGAAAGGCAAAGTTTCATTGCTTTCAGGTCATTCGGGGGTAGGCAAGAGTAGCCTCGTGAATAGTGTCGCACCTAACCTGAACTTGCCTACCAAAGAAGTATCGGACTTCGCAGAAAAAGGCGTACATACGACTACTTTTGCAGAAATGTTTGAGCTTGAAGCAGATACGTTCATCATTGATGCGCCTGGTATCAAAGAATTGGGCTTGATAGAGATGGAGAAAGAAGAAATTAGTCATTATTTCCCAGAGATGAGTAGTCGATTTGGACAATGCAAATACCATAATTGCCAACACATCAACGAACCAAATTGTGCCATTTTGGAAGCTGTTAGGAATAAAGAAATTGCTTTTTCGCGCTATGCCAGCTACCTTAGTATGCTTGAGGGAGATGACAACAGAAGGTAAATTGAGGTTTGAGATAATACAATATACACATACAAAATTGGTTTTAGGATTTTGAGCGAAGCTCAACATCTCGTCATTATTCAGAATGACAAAGTGTATCCCAAAACCACTTTCAATGTGTATAAATATAGTTGTATCTTGTGCCTAAACAGCTACAAACCTGTGGCTTGTTTGTTATGAAGCAAGAAAATGCCGAACCAATCCGTACTAAAACCAATACAAAGGGCAAAAAAATGCTGTCATCAAGTATTTATAAATCGTAAATCACAAATATTCAATGAAAATTTTAAAATTTGGAGGGACTTCAGTAGGCAAGCCCGAACGTATGAAGTCTGTCGCTACGCTTATCCAAAGTGACGAACCCAAAATAGTAGTCCTTTCCGCTCTTTCTGGTACTACCAATGTACTTGTGAGCATCTCAGAAGACCTTTTTGGTAGATACCAAAAAAATGCTTTAGAAAAAATAACTGAGCTTGAGGCACATTACATGATGTTTGTCCGAAGCCTGTACAGTACCCAAGAAGCAGTCCAAAAAAGTAAACAGGTTTTTGAAAAACATTTTGGACTCATGCGTGAGATTGCCGAAAAGCCTAACTTTACAGGCAAAGAAGAACGCACGCTTTTGGCACAAGGCGAGCTACTTTCTACTCAAATGTTTCAGCTTTATTTAGAGGAAATAGGCTATCCTTCAGTCTTATTGAATGCCTTAGATTTTATGAAAACGGACAGCGATGGCGAGCCTATACTCGAATACATAGAGCAAAAACTCCAACATACCATAGCACAAACGCCTGATGCTAAGACATTTATCACACAAGGCTACATCTGCAAAAATACAAGAGGCGAAACAGACAACCTCAAACGCGGTGGGAGTGATTATACAGCTTCGCTTGTGGGGGCGGCTATACGCGCTACAGAAATCCAAATCTGGACAGATATAGATGGTATGCACAACAACGACCCACGTATCGTCCCCAATACAAAACCTGTAGCTGAACTCTCTTTTGAAGAAGCGGCGGAACTTGCTTACTTTGGCGCAAAAATCCTGCACCCTGCCACGATACACCCCGCCAAAATGTATAATATCCCTGTCAGATTGCTCAACACCCTGCAACCTGATGCCAAAGGAACTATCATTACGAACGAACTTTCGTACACCAGCCAATCCATCAAATCGGTAGCCGCCAAAGATAACATCATAGCTATCAAGATAAAATCTACACGTATGCTCCTTGCCTACGGTTTTTTGAGGCGTGTGTTTGAAGTTTTTGAGAAATACAAAACACCTATAGATATGATAACGACCTCTGAAGTGGCGGTTTCATTGACTATAGATAATGCTACCTCGCTTGCCTCTATCATACGTGAATTAGAATATTTTGGTGTGGTAGAAGTAGATAAAGACCAGAGTATTGTATGTGTAGTGGGCGACTTAGTGGCTGAAAATAAAGGGGTAGTGGCTAAAATTTTTGCGGCTCTACAGCATATACCCATACGCATGATTTCTTATGGAGGTAGCCAACATAATATTTCTATTTTGATAAGTACCAAAGACAAAGAAAGAACACTGCAAACCTTACATAAAGGACTTTTTAGTTAATATTTTGTTAAATACAATTTTTTGTGTCTTTTTTTGTGTCTTTATAACTCTTTTTTTGGGTAGTTTACAAAAATCTATTACTTTTGCACAACTTAAAGCGACACTATCGCTGAAAGATTAACTTAAAAATGTTTTGTAATAAGATTGGAAAAAAACCCACCTCTTATAGAGATGGGCTTTTTTGTGTAAATCCAAAACCATAAATCGTAAATCCAAAATCGTAAATCTCCTTATGCCTTCTTATCGCTTTGCACTGATGCCTGCTATCTTGTTGCCTGTTTTGCTATGGGCTACGTGGCAAAGCAGTCTGCATCATATCTCCCCTACCAAAAAAGTAGCTCAAGATTCACTGATAGAGCCTATCTCGCCTCTTACACCTGTTATCCGCGTGAGTAGGCAAGGCACATACTATTGGAATCAACGGGAAGCAAAAGACAGCCTCGTATATGAGCGGGTGCGGAGTTATTTGGCGCGGAATCCGAAACAATCGATAGTCCTCAAAGCTGACAAGTCCACGACCATCGAGCGCGTATGGCATTTGACAGCCCTCATCAATGCGCAGGGAGGCAAGGTGATTGTAGCTACTTTGCCAGATACTGTGCAAACCCAGCCAAAGAAATGATTTGGCAAAAATTCGTTTTCGTAAAAGTTTATATCTACATTTGCAAAATTTTTCATTTTATACTCTTTATTTTATTTTTATGCAAGCAAAGCATAGCGATACAGTGCGCGTACATTACACTGGAAAGTTCACAGACGGAGAAGTATTTGATAGCTCTGCAGGCAGAGAACCACTTGAGTTTGTCTTAGGACAAGGCATGATGATTGCTGGCTTTGAAGCGGCTGTGTTGGGTATGGCAGTAGGCGAGGCAAAAACTGTGCAAATCCCCTCTCATGAGGCGTATGGCGATGCTAACCCTAATCTTGTGTTTGAAGTTCCGCGCCAAGAAATACCCGCCGACCTCCCTCTCGAGCTTGGCATGACGCTCATGATGCACATGGGCGACAATGACGAAATGCCTGTGATTGTAAAAGACCTTACGCCCGAACTGGTGCTGCTTGATGGCAATCACCCCCTCGCAGGCGAGGATTTGGTATTTGAGATTAAACTTGAAAATATAAAATCACGTATTATCACTTAATTTCTAAGCTATTGAATTCAAATTTTCAGGATTGAACCTTCAATCCTGAAAATTATTTTGAAAAATATTTAAGAAAAATTTGGAAATTCAAAAAATAGTGCCTACCTTTGCAACATAATTCAAAACAAGGTTGCGTAGCTCAACTGAATAGAGCACCTGACTACGGATCAGGAGGTTTGGGGTTTGAATCCCTACGCGACCACAACGATAGCCCAATATAGCTTAAAAACCGCATTACTAAACAGTATTGCGGTTTTTTGTTTGCAGGGATTGCTGGTGTGGGCTATAAAAATGGTGTCCATATTGGTGTCCACTTAAATTGATGTGGTGTCCACTAAAGATAGTTAAAAATGATGTTTCTTTGCAGAAATCATCACTTTATTATCATTTCAAAATGAAAAAATGAATGTTACCTTTATGCCTCGCAGGAGTCGCGGGGCAGATGAAATCTACCCTATTTATTGCTGTATTCGTATGAAAGGGTACGAGAAACCTACCAAGTTTAGTACAAACTTGTGCGCCAAATGGGATACAGCAAAAAGACGCGCTGTAGGCAAAAATGGTCCTGCTGTCAATGTAGAACTGGAGAGAATCAAAGCTGAATTGTTTCAGATTCGGTTTGAGCTGGAACGTACTCAGGTGGATTATACGCCTACACTGGTATATGAGAAATATTGTAACCGCTACCAAAAAACTTGGCGGTGGCTTGAGGCATTTGATGAGTATGGTACTTTGGTGGAGGCAAAAATTCTATCCAAGGAACTTTCTAATGGCGAGGTGCGCAAGTGGACAAAGCATAGGAATCATTTGGTTGTGTTCTTGCGGCATCTAAACAAGAAAGACTGCGGTTTACAGGACATTCAAAGGGGCTGGTTTGAACAGGCTAAAACTTTCTTTTTGGGTAAAAAGAACAAGCAAGGGGGACTTTTGTCTTGGAACTATGTGCGCAATATTATCCATTATTTCCATCGGGTTATTCTGTTTGGGAAAGACAATGGGTATTTGCTCATAGATCCTTGGTCTGGTTTGAGTATGCCTGAAAAGGAGATGGACGGTTCGGATTTTGTGTATTTGAATGCAACGGAACGCAAACAACTCTATGAGTATGTGCCAACAAGTAAAAAAATGGAGCAAATCAAAGATATGGCTTTGTTTATGATGCACTCTGGACTTGGACATGGCGATTATGAGGCGTTGAGCGATGAACTTGTTGCGGAAAATGATGGGGACTGGCTGATGGGTGAGCGTGGCAAAACGGGTACTAATTTCTTTGTTCCTGTTTGGAAATTTCCTGTACTTGGGGAGTTGATAGCGAAGTATGATAGGAATTTGAAGAAGTTGCCACGTCTTTCGAATACGAACTATAACCTTCAAATCAAGGCAATGCTTTTAGATGCAGGTATAGACAAGCCTAATTTTACTACGCACGACTGTAGGCGTACTTTTGCGATGCTTTGTTATGAGCAATACGCTATTTCAGATGAACTTGTGGCTGAATTTGTTGGACACAAGCACACCTCTATAACTCACAAACACTACATTCGTACTACTGTGGAAAGGGTAAGGCAGAAACTTTCTTAAAAAACTGGTTCTTAGAAAGTTATTACGGAATAGGCTGTAGCACAGGCTTCCAGCCTGTCGTTTTTAAGTCATAAACAGGCTGGAAGCCTGTTCTACAGTTTTGCCTCCGCAATAACTTTTGAAGAACCAAAAAACTAAAAACCCTCGCTGAAAA
>JAAFJK010000675.1 GCA_013298105.1 Cytophagales bacterium | reverse complement strand
GTCTGCCTATCTTGCGAATGAAATAGAAAATCCACAACGCAATGTACCTTTATCACTTCTTACAGGTACGCTGATAGTGATGGTTATTTATATTGTCTTGAATTTTGTTTTCCTTTATACCTTGCCTGTAGGTACGTATGCAAGTGAGCAGGCAAAGAATTTTGGTGTTCCTTTGGAAGTAGGCGCGTTGTCTTCTACAGTATTTTTGGGCGAAACGGGAGGCAAGGTCATGGCAGGTATGATAGCACTTTTGTTGGTATCTTCTATCAGTGCTATGGTATTTGCGGGTCCTCGCGTAACGCAGACTATGGGCGAAGATTTGACTATCTTGAAGCCTTTTGCTTACAAGAACGAAAAAGAAATTCCGTTGCTTGCTATAGGTTTGCAGACTGTCATCTCTGCGGTTTTGATTCTTACGGCTTCTTTTGATACGATTCTTACCTCTATAGCGTTTACGCTCGATATTTTTACATTTTCTACAGTTTTGGGTGTATTTGTGATGCGCATAAAAGCCCCACAATCTGTACGTCCGCGCCCTTACAAAACATGGGGTTATCCTATCACGCCTTTGATATTCCTGATGGCTACAGGTTGGACGATGTTCTTTTTGTTGAAAGAGCGTACTATACCTTCGCTCATTGCGCTCGGTGTGGTATTGCTTGGATTGGCGGTGTATTTTGTGGAACAAAATATGCGCCCAAGTAAGAAGTAAAATATATTTACGGTTTTGGATTTACGATTTTAGAGCTTTGTGCGCTGTAGGTAAGGTAAACGTTTTATCACTTACAACGCGCAAACAAGAATGTTTGCGATACATTACGTAAATCCAAAACCGTAAATCATAAATCTACAATCGTAAATCCAATATGGAAAAAGTATATTATACCAAGCCTTCTATCACTGACCTTGAGATAGCCTACGTAAATGACGCTATCCGTACAGGCTGGGGAGAAAAATGCTATGATTATATCAAACGTTTTGAAACCGCCTTTGCACAATATCTCAAAGTAGAGTATGCCCTTGCTACTGCAAGTTGCTCAGGGGCTATTCATTTGGCATTGGCTTCTTTGGGTATTGGGGAAGGAGATGAGGTCATAGTTCCTGAAACTACATGGGTAGCAACTGCCTCGCCTGTGCTGTATTTGGGGGCAAAACCTGTTTTTGTGGACATTGAAGCCGATACGTGGTGCATCAATCCTGAAAAAATACGCGAAGCCATCACGCCCCGCACCAAAGCCATCATGGTCGTGCATCTATACGGCAATATTGCCAAAATGAACGAAATCATGCAAATTGCCCACGAACATAACCTATATGTGATAGAAGACGCGGCGGAAGCACTCGGTTCTGTCTATCAGGGCAGGCAAGTAGGCAGTATAGGCGATATGGCGGTTTTCTCATTCCATGGGACTAAGACCATGACTACAGGGGAGGGCGGAATGCTTGTAACCAATAACAGCGCATTGATACAGCAAGCGCGTATGCTGAATGACCATGGGCGCGTGGCAGGCGAGCCAAAAATGTTTTTTCCACATCATTTGGGCTATAAATATAAAATCTCTAACCTCCAAGCCGCGCTTGGACTGGCACAAACCGAGCGTTTGGCTGACCTCGTGGCACACAAAATTTGGGTTTTTCAAACTTATAAAAAATATTTGGGCGACCTTGCCTGCCTGACGTGGAACTGTGAACCCGAAGGTACAGAAAACTGTTTTTGGTTGCCGACCATTGTTTTTGACAAAGCATTAAACGTAGATATGCCTCGCCTGCTGGCTATTTTCAAAGAAAATCAAATAGATACGCGCACTTTCTTCTATCCGTTGTCTTCTCTGCCTTTCCTTGATAGTGTACCAACGAATGTCGTGGCTTATGACCTCTGCACTCGTGCTGTGAACTTGCCTTCGTATTTTGAGCTTACAGAAGCACAAATCAAGCGGGTAGCGGATTGCGTGAGGGTATTTTTGAACTTGTAGAAAAGAATGACTGAATAAGGAATGAAAATAAAATAACATGATAATTTCACTCACGCGAAGCCACGCTGTAAGCGTCTGTTGGTATTGCTTAACCGCGTAAAAGCTCGATAACAGACGCTTACAGCGTGGCTAAATATTCTCAAGTTATTTTTTACTCGTTCCTAAGAGTGCTGTTTTGTGGAAGTAGCCAAAAAAATACCGCGAACAGCACTCTACTTGACAATTTTTAATATGTTGAAACAGACTACTGTACAATTTGTTATTTGGTATTTTTTATTTTTAACGTTGTCAATGGTCGCAGACCTTGACAAGCGTTGAAAATAAAAAATAATCCGCTTATTTTTCTTTTTTTGCACGCTTGTCAAGGTCTTCGACCATTGACAACGTACAAAAAAAGAAAAATAGTTTGGCATTTTTCATTTATCAGTTTACACTTTTTTGCATATATGAATCAGAAAGTGGTTTTAAAAGGTTTTTGAAAAAATCATAAATAGCTCATTATCAGTTTTTTAAACCTATAAGGTCTTTAAGACCTTATAG
>JAAFJK010000534.1 GCA_013298105.1 Cytophagales bacterium | reverse complement strand
TGTAGTGTTTCCATTCGAAGGGTTCAAACTTACAAGGGTAGGCGCGTTATTGTCAAGGGTAGTAAATCTCCACGAGCTATTGCCTATGATACCTGCAAAATTATTGCTGGCAAGGTCTTGGATAGCACCCGCGCTTACCTCTACATAATATTGCGTTTCGACTGCAAGTGTATTGGCAGGATTGATTGTAACGACTGCCCCCGATACGCTGATTTGCGCACTCGTGATGCTGATATTTTCAAATACTGCATTGTCGCTTACGCGCTTGATGCTGACAGTTCCGCTTGTGCCTTTTTGTACGTTTTCACTCAACGTGATACTCAAATCATTTGCCACAGCTACATTCACAGCGTTGTGGGCAGGCAAGAGGCTGATAAGTGTGGGCGCGATATTGTCTATAGTTGTGAATTGCCAAGTCGTATTGCCTGCAAAACCCGCATAGTCATTATTCGCCAAATCCCTTATTGCACCTGCTTCTACTTCTACATAGTATTGCGCACCCGCCAAAAAGTCATTCGTAGGGTTGATTGTAACGGTTGCTGAAGCAACTGTTACAGTAGCACTTGATATGCTGATAGTTTCAAAAATGCTGTTATTGCTTGAGCGTTTAATGGTAATATTTCCCGCGCCTTTTTGTACGTTTTCGCTCATAGTCATCACGAGGTTCGTAGTATTTGTGGCGTTCGTAGCATTGTGGGTAGGCGAGAGCGTAAGCAACGTGGGCGCGACATTATCTACAGTCGTGAACTGCCAAGTGCTATTGCCTACAAAGCCCGCATACAGATTGCCTGCCAAATCCGCGATGGCAGTATTGCTTATCTCTACATAATATTGCGTATTGGCCACAAAATTATTCGTAGGATTGATGACAGCCGCTACAGTAGAAATACTTACCTGCCCGCTTGGAAGCGAAATTGTTTCAAAAATGCTGTTATCGCTTGAGCGTCTGATAGTGATAGTGCCTGTACCTTGTGTGATATTTTCATTGAAGTTAATGGAAATATTATTTGTCAAAGATACATTCACAGCCCCATTCACAGGGAAAAGACTTACCAAAGCAGGCGCGGCTACATCAGCCGTAGTAAATTGCCATGTACCTGCATTCACAAAGCCTACATAGTCATTGCCTGCAAGGTCTTTGATAGCCCCGCTCGCTACTTCTACAAAATACTGTGTATTTGAAGCAAGGTCATTCGTAGGATTGACAGTTACGACAGCCCCCGAAACCGTTACGAGCGCACTTGATACACTGATAGTTTCAAAAATGGTGTTGTTGCTTGAGCGTTTGATGACGATATTGCCTGTGCCTTTTTGTACATTTTCGCTCATAGTCATCACAAGATTCGTGGCAATGGCTACATTCGTGCTGTTGTGGGCAGGCAAGAGCGTAAGCAACGTGGGCGCGACATTGTCCAAAGTTGTAAATCGCCACGTGCTCTTGCCTGTAAAGCCTGCAAAATTATTGTTTGCAAGGTCTTTGATAGCACCATTGGCGACTTCTACATAATATTGCGTATTGGCGGCAAGTACTGTATTGGGGTTAATCGTTGCGACAGCCCCCGAAACCGTAACAAGCGCACTCGCTACATTGATAGTTTCTACTGTGCTATTATCGCTGAAAAGTTTGATGACGATATTGCCTGTACCTTTCTGTATATTTTCACTGAAAGTCATCACAAGGTCAGCAGTCGCAGATACATTGACAGCATTGTTGGCAGGCAAGAGCGTACTAACTGTAGGCGCGACTACATCTGCAGTTGTAAATGCCCACACATTGTTGCTTACAAAGCCCGCATAATTGTTGTTGGAAAGATCTTTTATCGCGCCATTCGCTACTTCTATCACATAGCCTGTATTTGATTCGAGGTCGTTGGTAGGGTTGATGGTTACAGTTGCCCCCAAAATCGTTACATTTGGACTTGTAACATCAACCGTTTCAAATACCGTATTATTGGCTCGTTTAATGACGATATTGCCTGCACCTTTTTGGACATTTTCATCAAAAGTCATGACCAAATTGGTTGCTACTGCTATATTCGTGGCATTGTGGGCAGGCGAGAGTGTCAGCAAAACAGGGACAGCATTATCACCTGTAGTAAATCTCCAAGTGGTATTGTTGCCTATCGTATAATGCGTACCTGCACTATTTTTGAATGTGTTACCAGTTATTTCCACATACATTGGGGTACTTACAGGTAAGTTATTTACAAGATTGATGGTAGCCGTATTTCCTGAAATGGTAACATTGGAAGATGTTACAGCCATAGTTTCCAATGGTAAGTTATCACTTAAACGCCTTACTATGATATTGCCTGTACCTTTTTGGGGAGGTGAGTTGAAAGTAATTGCCAAATCAGTAGCTACATTTACGCCTGTAGCATTATTTGCAGGACTGAAAGTAGTCGCCACAAAAGGGGCAGTTATCTGGAAGTCATCAATCGCTACCCCTGCGCCTTGTATGGTATTATCAGATTGAAATACAAAACGAAACGCTACATTGGCATTGCCACCTAAGAAACTACAATCAAACGTTTTAGGTTGAAAAGTAGCCTCTGTACCACTAAAAATCTTTGTACCTGCCACAAAACCTCCCGCGCCTACATTACTTGCTACAGTCGAGTTGTAAACTGTAGTAGCATTGTCGAGTTGTGTCCAAGTAAGCCCACTATTCGTAGAGTATTGTACTATGAAGCCATCATAATTCAGTTCAGTAGCAAATTTAGTTTTAAAGCTCAAACTATAAGTACCCGCAGTAGCAAAATTAAAGTTAGGCATATAAAGAATACTTTGCGCTTGATTCGGATACAGTGTAAGATTCAAGCCTGTTACAAAGGCATTTGCGCCACCTGCTGTACCATTCTTGCCTGCTATCGTAGAGTTGCCTCTATCAAAATACATATCTTGCGCATTGCCAGCCGATACTGTATGGTCATTGACTGTTTCAAAATCCCCACCATCAGTCAGCGCGTAGCTGGTAGGCAAGGCAGGCAAGACCGCGATATTTCTTGTAACGCTTGAGGCACCGCCATTGATAGCAAGGGTAATCACTTTCACACCTGTAGTGCTGTATATTACGGCAGGTGGATTCTGCAAAGTCGAGGTAGCAGGACTTGCCCCCGCCCCAAAGTTCCAAAGCCAAGTAACACCACCTGTAGAAGCATCTGCAAAAGTAATAGGATTGGGTTGATAAATAATTTGTTGGGGGAAAGTAAAGTTGGCAGTAGCTCCTGCCGCACCTGTCGTGAATTGCCAAGTGCTATTACCTGTAAAGCCTGCGTAACTGCTGAGTACACTATTTAGAAAAGCAGTATTTGGCACTTCTACATATACTTGTGTACTGGCAGGCAAGTCTAAAGTAGGATTGATAGTAACTGTATTATTCAAAATCGTTACATTCGCACTTGTTACGGCTATAGTTTCTAAGATTGTATTATCGCTTGAGCGTCTGAGAAGAATATTCCCCGTATTTTTGAAAGGCTTGCTGTTGAAGGTTAGCTCAAGATTTGAGGTAGGGCTTACGTTAGTTGCATTATTTAAAGGTAAAAATGCCGTATGATTAAAGGGCGCAATAACTTCAAAATTATCTATAGCCACGCCTACACCCGCTTGGGTGTTGTCAGACTTGAACACAAACCTGAACGCAACATTGGCATTGCCTGCCAAAAAGCTACAATCAAAAGTCTTATATTCAAATCCTGAAGTAGTACCACTGAAGATAGCCGTACCTGTAGGAAATCCATTTGTGGTACTAAGCGTAACGCTATTGTACCAACTGGTGCCTGTAGTCGTACCCAAATTTGTCCAAGTATTGCCAAAATTTGTAGAATACTGAACTATGAATCCATCATAATTTGCCTCTGTACTGAATTTCGCACCAAAGCCAATCGCATAAGCACCCGATGTAGAAAAGTTGAAATTAGGTGTAAAAAGCCTTGTTTCTGAATTATTGGGGTAGTTTGCAAGGCTTAAACCTGTAACATAAGCATTTGCACCCATACCTGTACC
>JAAFJK010000473.1 GCA_013298105.1 Cytophagales bacterium | reverse complement strand
TTTGATAGTAAAATGTAGCAAACGAAAATCCCCCTCCGGGGGTTTGGGGGCTATACACGCAAAAGGGCTTACTACATGGTATTTTTTGTAGAACTTACAAGAATATACGAAAATTTTACAGTAACTATTATTTTGTATTCTTAATAAATTATTTTTGATAATACCTTGCAATACCAAGAACCTTTTATTATATTTGCGGTATGGATATAGACAAAAATCAAATACAAACCTTAGACAAAATCATTGAGAATACTCAAGTGCAGATGCGCAAAGGTATTTTGGAATTTTGTATCACACATATCATCTCGCGTGGGCAGGCATACTCTTCAGATATTTTAAAGGAACTGAAAGATGCCAAAATCATGGTTGTGGAAGGCACGTTGTACCCTTTGCTTACCCGCCTGAAGACGGCTGGTTTGCTGGACTATGTCTGGAAAGAATCGGCACTTGGACCGCCTCAAAAGCATTATAAATTGACTGAAAAAGGAGATGAGTTTTTGACACAACTAAACGAAACTTGGATAGAAATGGTAGAATCTACCAATGCCATCTTGCACCGCAGTAACTTACAAATTTACAAACGGCTGATGCAGATGCAGTTGGAAACTATCAAAAATCGCCCCTTATAACAAAACACATAGTTTTTGAGATGGTACAATTAAATTTGGTGGGGATTATTTTTTCTATCAGTCCGCAAGGGCTACAGACTTTGAAAGCCTATCGTGGTAGGCTGTACCGATACTTTGCCCAAAAGCCTGATGGAGAGGAGATTTTGGCAGACCTTGAGCATCACATGGCAGAGATTTTTTGGGAAACTACCCAAGCGAATACATTGCCGATTCAGGAGGATTTGGTGGAAAGTATGATAAAACGTATGGGAGATGTGGCAGACTTTGAAGAAGCTGAGCAGAATCCTGCCTACAGTCTTAGCATAGATGAAGATGTAGCCGTGAAGATGCCTGTCGCTTCGCGCCCACGTATGGCATTTGCGCCATACAGTGAAGAAGTTTGGCACTTGCCTACCCACATAAGCCAAGAACTGCCCAAAAAGTACGCACAAATCAATCCAAAAAGGCTTTATAGAGATAGCAAAAGGGGTATTTTGGGAGGCATAGCGGCAGGTTTTGCGCAATATTTTCAGATAGATGTGGTTTGGGTAAGATTGTTGTTTTTGGCTATTTTTTTAGGCTTTGTTCCTACACCTTTTGCTACAGGTATGTTGGTTTTGATATATGGATTGCTTTGGATTGCCTTGCCACAGCGTGAAGATTTGCCTGAAATAGAAGTAGGCAAACGCCTCTATAGAGATGCCATAGATACACAAATTGGGGGCGTTTGTGCGGGTTTGGCGCGTTATTTTGAGTGGCAAAAAGAAACAGTACGTATGGCATTTGTGTTGTCTTCAGTTTTTGTTGTGGGTTTGGCGATGTATGCTGTTCTTTGGGCAATTATGCCAAGGGAGTGATTTATGATTTATAATTTACGCTGCACCTATTGAAAAAGTGTAAAAATATGCTTTTACTTCTTCATTTCGGGCTTTTTAGCATCTCTGAACGAATACGTGAACGAAAGCATCAGATAACGCCCCAAAGAGTTTGTAAATTCTTGCTGAATCGTATTGGCAAAAACATTTTGTGAAATGCCTGTATTTTGATTAAGCAGATTCACACCACTTAGTTTGATTTCCCCCCTGTCGTTGCGTAGGCAAGGGGCAGATAACGCTACATTCAGGAGTGGCATAGCTTGATAAAAATCATTTGTGATGCCTCTGTTTATTTGATAGTCCAGATTGGCTTGCAGTTGTAGGAAGTCCAAGCCATCAATGTCCAAACTTGCCTCATAATTTTGGTTAAAAAAGCGTTGATTTTCTGTAGGGTTTGCCTCGTAGCGCGTTTGCTCAAGTTCCAAACTTGCATCAACCGAAAACTGCAATACACCTTCCCATTCCCAGCCATAGCCTATCTCGCCTGCTATATCTTGTTGATGGATAAGGCTTGTAACGTTGTTGATGACATTTATGGTTTGGTTGTAGCTCGAGTAAACCCCAAAATCCACATTACTTTTTAGCTTCTTCAGGTCTATAGAATAGCTCAGATTGCCTGAAGCCCTGAATGCCCCGCGCGTATTGATGGGGCGCGAAGTACGCACCAATTTACTATCTACAGTCTGTTCTTGGACGATATTGTTCGTGGTGTAGCCTCCTGAAAAGTATCCAAAAATACTGCCTATCTTGTCAGGATTTCTGTGGCTGAAGTTCGCAGAAAAGCGGTGGTTGTAGGCGGGTTTCAAATCAGGGTTGCCCAAAATGATATTCAAAGGATTGGTGTTATTGGGTACAGGCTGGAGTTGGTTTACGTTGGGCGCGTTGATTTGGGTGCTGTAATTGACTCTTAGGTTGGTTTGTTTCGTGAATTTGTAATTGAAACTCGCATTGGGCAAAATATTCTCAAAACGCTTCTCGATGGCAGGCAAGCCTATTGTATTGCCTTTGAGGTGCGAAAGTTGTGTAGCCAAACCTACCGTAAAGCTGTATTTTTTCTCGGTTAGTGTGAACGCAAAACCGCCATTGTGGTAGTCAAAAGTATTGTCAAAGGTATTGCTCAAGAGCGCGTTGTTTTTTGGCTGTTCGTTTTCTATGTCAAAAACTTGGCGTTGGCTATTATTTAGGTTGATTTGATAGTAATGATTGAGGTTGAAAGTCAATTTTTTGGTAATCGGTTCGCTGTAGGTTGTGCGCACATTGAAAGTTTGGGTAAGGTTATTTTGGTTGTTGTCTTGGTTCAAAATAGCTACACTATCAGGCACAAAAAATCTATTCCTTGCCTGCAATCTGCCTACTTGTCGAGTTGTGTTATTATTTGCGGCAAGGTTGATAGAGGCAGTTCTGCCCATTTTTTTGAATTTTTGGCTGTAAAAAAGATTGGCGCGATAGTTCAAGCGATTGCTTTTATTCACGTTTTCGCGTTGGCTTTCGTTGGTGGGCGTACTTCCGTTGGTAAGTGAATTGTTTTGATTCAGTGTATTAGATTCATTGCCATTGTAATCTACATTTGCCTGTAGGCGCAGGGTACGCATAGTGTCTATTTTGTAATTCAGCGAAAAATTGCCTCTATGCCCCAGACCGACTGTATTTTGGTTATTCGATTGATTGGTAGCAAAGTAATTGCTATTCAAGAAAGTTTCGCTGTTGTCCCTTTTCTCCACGCGGTTATCGCTATGGTTGAGAAAATAACTGCCATTGAGTTCTACTTTTTTGTTGAGGCTTTGATTCATATTCACACCTATAGAATTGGTGCGCAAAAACCCAAAATTATTTCCCCACCCAAAATTGAAGCCACTGTTATAGAAGCTCCCATCACCTCCGCCAAAAGACGGCTCAAAACCTCCGCCCCCATTCCTTTCCTGCCCACCTCTGTTGCTAAAATCTTGGAAATCTTCATAAGAAAACCCTACATTATTTACGTTATTGGACATAGCAATTATAGAGAACTGATTGGTTTTGTTAAATGTATTGAAATTGCCCTTGCCTTCGTAGCGGTCATCTGTGCCATAACCTGCCATGGCTTTGCCAAAATTCATGCGTTTATTTTGGTCTTTGGTTTCGATATTGATGACTTTGGTATTTTGTCCATCGTCTGTGCCTGAGAGCTTTGCTTGGTCACTTTTTTGGTCTATCACTTGCACCTTACTTATCGCATCGGCAGGCAAGTTTTGGGTAGCGGTTTGGGGCGTTCCGCCAAAAAACTCCTTGCCATTCACAAGCACTTTGGTTATTTCTTGTCCTTGCGCTTTGATATTGCCTTTGGCATCAATCTGCACACCAGGCAGTTTTTTCAAAAGGTCTTCTACAGTGGCATTGGTGCGGGTTTTGAAAGAGCCTGCATTGAACTCTACAGTGTCTTGGGCTATGCGTACAGGGTCTTTCTGCCCTTTGAGCGTAACTTCTTTCAAGATGAGATTAGATAGAAAAAGCGTATCCAAATCTGTATCTGCCTTCAAATCCAATAGTTTGTGAAAGGTATTGTAGCCTACAAAGTTGATTTTGAGGAGATACACCCTTGCCTCCACTTTCCGAAACTCAAACGCGCCACGCATATCGGTACTTGTGAACTGCACAAGGGTAGAGTCTATGGGCTTCAGCAAAGCCACTGTAGCCATTTCTACAGGTTGTTTGGTAGTGCTATCTGCCGCGATACCTTTTATGGTTATGCGTTGTGTATAAGCTATTTGCGTGGATAGGCAGGCAAGGACAAAGAGAAGGCAAAGTTTTTTCATAGCGATAGTTTTTTGCAAAGTTACCCTCCAAAAAGGACTATGTTTTGCAGTAGCTTGTTAATGAGGCGTTAAAATAATACGGTTCTTAAAAAGTTATTGCGGGTGTCTGATTTTTAGAGAGCTTCAACCCTTCGGGTGGCTAAACTAACTAACTCATTTTGAGTTAGTTAGTTTAGCCACCCGAAGGGTTGAAGCAACATGACTTACTTTTTCAATTCCTCATATTTCAAGTTCCGCAATAACTTTCGAAGAACCAATAAT
>JAAFJK010000017.1 GCA_013298105.1 Cytophagales bacterium | reverse complement strand
GTAAGCGAGGAGCGGTAGAGGTCGCGGGTAAGGTGCATGGGGGAGATTAGACTATAGTTTCGTTTTCTTTTGGTTCAGGGGCAATGTCCCAATATTTGAAGATTCCCCTTAATTTTACCCTTACCTTGTCGAAAGTGTCTTTTGGTTTTGCGGGTGGCATTCCTGTTATCAAAGCATGAGCTTCATTATTTGGTATTGCATCATGTTTTGCATCAAGTCCTATGTTTCGCACATCAGCAGTCACAAAATGCCCAATACCATGAGTTTTAGGGCTGCGACCATTTGGATAAGTAGGTGTTGGTTTCTTCAAACATTCTTCTGGTGTGGTGCAATACTTATCCCAAATTACAGACAATCCATCTTCGCCTTTAGGAAGAAAAGCAATAATATCAATTTTCCCCTCTATCAAATTTATATGCTTGCATGAAACATACATATATAATTTATCCTCATCAGAAATAAATTCCATTGGCAAATTTAAAATAGTTTGGACACATCAGAAATGTAGTAATCAAAAGTAGCAACTGTAAAATAACCCTCACTTTCTTCTTTCAGGACATTATCTGCATAGTAAGATGCTTCCAAACCACCTGATTTGATATTTACAAGCCAACTATATTTAGGTAATTCCCAATCAATATCGATACTTCCATATGCGCTTGGACAAATACGAGGAGCATCAATAATTCGCCTTTCCTTTTTGAAAACTTCCAAAGCATAAGAGGCTACAAAAGAAACTGCACTACACCAAGTTTCAAAACTATAGCTTTCACTACCTTCGTCATCCCAATTATCAGGCAAATTCAAAATATGCTTGGATTTTTCAAAACATTCTACTATAGAAAATAACTCATGAGGTAGAATAAGAGATAATCCTTTATATTCGTACTTCAGAGGCTTTGAAATTGGGAGAATTGTGGTATTTTGATAAGCATGAGCATCTCTTGAATGGCTTATATATGAATAGTAAGTGTCCCTACCTTGTGAAGTTGTAAAACTTCGCTTTTCATTTTTGACAGATTCTAGCATAGTTGTTCGTTTAAATTAATTGAATCATAGATAAAACTTCTTGCGTGAGGATTCCTTTCATTACATTCTTATTGTGATTATGTGCATCTTGTAACATTTTTTTGTATTCATGTTGCTCTAAAAAAGTCGATAAGTCCACCAAATCCACTAAATCTTGAGTTACATGGTGTGTTATTCTAATTGATGGATTATCAGGAGATAAAGAAATTGATGACATTTGAATATCAAAACGTTCCAAATAAGGGTTTGTCGCAATGTTTGTAAAATGTTCTTTAGCTAAAGATAGCATTGCATTATTGCTTTCTACAAAGTAAGTGGGTATCATATTGTGAGCTACATTAAAAATAGTTTCTGTAGGTATGCGCATTTTCTTATTTTCCCAAAAAAAATCGTCAATATAATACACACCAAAAGACTTAACCCTCAAAGGTTGTTGTATTTCTGGTAAGAACTTCATATAAGTATAAAATTCTTCATTGAAGTCTGTCCATCGATTATATTTTAAAGTATGATAAGATAATCTATATCTATTTTCATCTTTTTCATTGAAACCACGAAGTATATTTTTTAATTTTCCTTCTTGATAAGATGAAAATTCAAACCCTATTTCTTCTATCTTTTTGGTAATTTTATGTTCATTGGAGGAGTCAATGGTTACCTCATTTATCAGCTCAAATCTTTGAAAAACATCTTTATAATGGCTTTGTATCAATTTTTGAAACCCTTTAGGATAGGCTATTTCATTTTCTAAAAAAACCGTAATAACCGCCTCTTTGATAGAGTGGTTTTCGTTGCAGGGTTTAAGGTATTGTAGTAAGTCCATAAAGTCAAAACGTTTGTATGCAAAAATATATTATAAGCCTCAAAAAACAAAATATTTTTTGAGGTTTTTACTTGGTCTTTGGGTAGATATTATTCCCACTCTATAGTAGCGGGTGGTTTAGAAGAAATGTCATATACTACACGATTCACACCTTTTACGCGGTTGATGATTTCGTTGGATATTTTGGCAAGTAGTTCGTAAGGAATGTGTACCCAATCGGCAGTCATGCCGTCTGTGCTG
>JAAFJK010000388.1 GCA_013298105.1 Cytophagales bacterium | reverse complement strand
ATGCAGGCAAGTCTGTCGCTGTCGTAACCCACGACCCGCGCCTTATTCAATACGCACACCGCGTCATAGAAGTAAACAATGGCATAGCCGTAGAAAGTAACAAAGACAACGCTTTTTTGCATTGATATTCCTACAAAATAAAAATAATTTGTACTTATACCAAGCCACAGGCAAGATGCCTGTACTACATTTCAATAAACGCATGAAAAATATACTTCCCTTTATCCTTGCCTGCCTCCTGCTCAATAGTTGTGGCGAAGGCAAAAAAGAAGAAAAAAAGCCCGCTATCACAGCTAAACAAGCCTCTGCAGAGATAGACAAAGTGGTGGGTATCGCTAACATCGAACCCGTAGGCAAGATTTTGCCTATTAGTTCAGAAGTGAGTGGTACGATTACGGGTATAGTTGTCGAGGCAAATGATGAAGTAAAGCGTGGGCAAACTTTGATGATGCTTGATTACAAAGTCGAGGAATCACAACTTGCCCAAGCGAAAAGCAAATTGGGTTCACAACAAGCTGTTATACGCAGTGCGCAGGCAAGTTTAGCACCTTTGCAAGTGAAACTTGAGAATGCCAAAACGAATTATGACCGCAATCAAAGTCTATTCAATGGTGGCGCAACCACGCAACAAGTGCTTGACGACAGCCGTTTTCAATATGAGCAAGTTCAAAAAGACATCATTTCTGCACAAGCCACCGTTTCGCAACAGGAAAGCAAAATAAACGAATTGCAGGCAGACATCAATTATTTCCAAACGCTTTTGGATAGAAAATTGATAAAGGCGCACATAGATGGCAAAGTTCTTTCTATTGATACTAAAGTGGGTTCTGCTATCACAAATACCACTTCTTTAGGCGAGTTCGCGCCTGCGGGAAATCTCATGGCGATTACGGAAATAGACGAACTTTTTGCGGATAAAATCACGATTGGGCAACTTGCCTACATCAGACCGCAGGGAAGCACCGAAGTTTTGGCGAAAGGCAAGGTTATTTTTACCTCTCCTTACCTGAAAAAGAAATCGCTTTTTGCTGACAAAGTAGAGAACCTCGAAGACCGCAGAGTAAGGGAAATAAGAGTAGAATTAGAAAAAAATGACAAAGTATTGATAGGCAGTCGATTAGAATGTGTCATTGAGTTGAAGAAGTAACTTACCATTGCCTTGCTTATTTTTTCAGTGTCCCTGCTTATTTGTATTATTTATTCTTAAAATATATGAAAAAAAATCTTTTTATTTTTCTTATTCTGTGTATTACTTTTTATTCTTGTAAAAAATCTAAAGAATGTATTGCACCCGCACCTACCAATCAAACAACAAAAGTTGTATGGAAATCTTATCCATTTATTAATTCGGGTGCAAAACTTATATTGAGTGGTGCTTCATTTGATAAGCGTATGTTTTTTAGTGGCATCAATATCTTTACTTCCATTCGAGAAAAGAACAATGGCACTGAACTAATAAATTTTGTAGCTAACCATGAGCATTTAGTAAATTCACCTCCTATTCATGCAGAGAATGTTTTTGCACTCAAACAAAATGACACAATACTTACTTTAAATTCTAATTCCAGCCCTTATCCTGTTAGTTCGGGTACTTCTTTATGGTTAAATGTTAAAAAATTAGGATTAAATATCCAAAAGATGTGTTTGTCTAATCATAATTGGGGGGCTTTTACAGAAACAATAAATGACCGCACTATTTTTTTAGTGGCATGTTTATTAGAAAATAATCAAAACGTAGTTCTCATGCTTGAAGTAGAGAATAAAGGGAGGTATCAACCAACCACGCTTATAAGTCAAAAAGTAGTAGCCTTGAGTGGTACGTCCCAATATATAACCCGCATAAGGTACTTGAATGGCTATTTTTACCTCTACAGAGATAGTTTTGCGCAAAGCGTAACTGAATTTAGTTTGCGTATTTCAAAAGATGGTACAGAAGTATTCAATTTCAATAATGCGATTCCTTTCAACAGCGATTTTGTGCGATTGGGCAAAGACACTTTAGGAAGGATAACACAAAATGATACATTTATAATGTCCTTTGATAAAGGAAATACATGGGATAATACAACTTATAACTTGCCTGCCCCAGCATTGGATATTATGAATGTGAAGGATTTGCGCATTGCCTACCATGCTTTGTATATGTACAATTTTGATATGCAAAAGAAAACGTATAAGATGCTTGATTTTGAGGGTATGCCTACCAATAACATCAATGGTGTGCATTACTTTCGAGATACTGTTTTTGTAAGTTCTTTAGGTGGCGGTTTGCATTACAAGCCTTACAAAGATTTGGTAAAAGAGATTTATTCTAAGTAGTGAAATTAACAATATTTCGTAACTATTTAGCCCCCAACCCCAAAGGGGAGAAAAAAACTTAACTAATGCTCCCCTTTGGGGTTGGGGGCTACATGATTTCCTATGTTCTACACAGCTTTAAAGTTTATATGGTTTGACAAACCCAAGTCTATAGGGGCTTTGGCGGGTACGCTCATTTCTGTTTTTTTGATAGGGCAACAAAGTGGAATATTTATATTTCTCACGAATGCGATGGGAAGCACTGCCAAAAACAACGCTCAATATATTTGGGTAGTAGATAGCAAAACCACCAACGCCAACGCACTTTCTGCCCTCGATATGCGTTTGGGAAGGGAAATAGAGTCAGTCAAAGGTGTGAAAAAAGCCTATCCTATAGTAGTGGCAGGCGTTGCGGCAAAATTCTATAATGGCACTACAAGTGGCTTGAATTTGATAGGTTCACAAGCGCCTGATTTTATAGGGGGACCTTGGAACTTGCCTACCAAAAACCCTGAAGTGATGCTACAGGAAGGCGCAATCATTACAGATTTTTTTGATACTAAACTTTTGGGAGGCTCAAAAGTAGGCGACTACTTTGAGATAAATGGCAAAAAAGTTTTTATAGCGGCACAAACCAAAGGCGTAAGGACTTTTACAGGAAGCATTGGCTTCACGACTATAGAGCGAGCAAGGTATTTAGGCAAAGTTTCAGGCAATAAAGCAAGTGCTTTCCTGATTGTAAAAGAGGCGAATATGACAGAAGATGAAGTAATTGAGCGCATCAATGCGGTAATCTCTGGCGTAAAAGCGTGGAAAGGCACGGATTTCACAGGACAGACGATTTTTACAGTACTGTCTTCTACAGGGATAGCTATTTCTATTGGTACGCTGTTGGTGTTCGCACTCATTTCGGGGTTCGTGATTATTGGCTTGACGCTTTATTCTGCCGCGACTGACCGCATCAAAGATTATGGCACACTCAAGGCTATAGGGGCTACGAATGGCTACATAGCGCGATTGATTTTTATGCAAGCGTTCATCTTTGCTGTGGTAGGTTTTGCTATAGGTTACGCACTGATGGAAGGTTTTAGAAGTGGCATTGCGAATGCAGGGACAATTTTTGAATATCCGCTTTGGTTGAAAATCAGCTTCTTCCTTGTAACACTTGTGATTGCTTTTGGAGGGAGTTTGTTTGCTATTCGTAGGATTACGAGCCTCGAACCCGCACAAGTTTTCAGAGGGTAGGCAGGCAAGGTACAAAATTTACGGATACAATACAGATACAATACGGATATATCTATTGAAAAAAAGTCTATATTTGCAGTATAAAAAACTATAGTTTATGGAACAGAAACTGCAATTTGATTTCAAAACGCATCAAAAAATCCTGCAAAAAATCAGCAAAATAGACCAATTCAAAGGAGAATGGACAAGTATTGCCAAACCAGAAACGCATTATTTGCAAACTTTGAAACGTATAGCCACTGTGCAGAGCATTGGTTCGTCCAATCGTATAGAAGGCAATACGCTCACAGATGCAGAAGTGGAAAGTTTGCTAAAAAATGTAAAAACTAAAAAGCTTGCCTCCCGTGATGAACAAGAAGTGGTGGGCTACTATGAAACATTGGATATTTTGGTTGAGAATTTTAAAGATATACCTTTGACACACAGCACATTACATCAATTACACAATCTATTGCTCAAACACAGCACCAAAGATGAACGACACAAAGGGACGTACAAACAACTCGCTAATCAGGTAGCGACTACCTTTCCTGATGGCACAACAAAGGTAATTTTTCGTACTACTGAACCTTTTTTGGTGGAGAAAGAAATGGAGGAGGCTATGCATTGGGTAAATGAAAACATAGATTCTGCTGAATTGCACCCACTTATTTTGATTGGCACATTTATATACGAATTTTTATCTATTCACCCTTATCAAGATGGCAATGGTAGGCTCTCACGTTTATTGACTACACTACTATTGATGCAAACAGGTTACACTTTCATTGCTTACATCTCTTTTGAAAATATCATAGAACAACAAAAAACAGCCTACTATCACGCCTTGATAGAGGGACAAAAAAACAGAGGACAAGAAACTGAGAAAATAGATATTTGGTTATTGTTCTTTTTGGATTGCTTGGAGGTGCTTACTGAAAAATTAAAACTGAAGATAAAAGAATACCAAAAAATCGGGAGTTATTTGTCAGCAAGACAACAACAGTTGTTAGATTTTATTCAAATGAAACAACCTGTTCAACTGAAAGATGTTACTGCAAATTTTGAAAATTTTTCTATAAACACGCTCAAAAAGGATTTACAATATTTAGTAAAACAGGCTTATATTGAAAAATTAGGTAATTTTAAAAGTACAGCGTACATCATCAAAACGAACTAAATCTATCCATAGCCTACCAAAATTATGAAAAAACTCCTCTTAGTACTGCTCGTTTCGGCAGTGCAGGCAAGTGCTTTTGCCCAAACTTCCCTTACTTTGCCACAAGCCATAGAACAAGGCTTGAAAAATAGGCAAGACTTGAAAAATCAAGCGCTTACCATCAAAATCAACGAAAACGAAATCCAAAAAGTAGGCGCACGTGCTTTGCCTAAAGTAGATGCTTCGTTTGATGCTCGATACAATGCCCAACTGCAAACCAATGTAATCCCCGCAGGCGTATTTGGGGCAGAAGCTCGCAATGTCCGTTTTGGTACAAAGTTCAACAACCTGTTGGCTATCAATGCCTCGTATGATGTCTATAATCCGAATACTATTTCGGATAAAAAAATTGCTTTGCAAAACGTGGAAATTGAAAAAGTCAATCTCCAAAAAGCACAATTTGACTTAAAAAATGCCATCACACAAGCCTATTATGGTGTATTGCTGAACCAAGAAAAAGCCAAATTCTCACGTGAGAACTTGGGGCGTACCGAAAAGTATTGGGAGGAAGGCAAGGTGAAATTAGCAAACAAAACTATCCTCCAAACCGATTTGGATAAATTGTTATTGGACAAAGAAAATGCCTCAATGGTATGGGAAGAAGATACCAAAAATCTGGCATTGAGCAAAAACTATTTGGCAAACCAAATAGGCGCGGAAAATAGCATAGAAATTAGCGAAACTATGGAAAACTATATCCAAAGCTCCTTGCCTGCCCAACAAAGCATAGACAACCGCATAGAACTCAAGCAAGAACAATCGCGTATTGCTTTGTATCAAGCCAACATTGAAAAGCAAAATAAATCAAACTTGCCTACCGTTTCGCTTTATGGCAACTGGAGTGCGCAAAACCAAAGCAACGATTTTAGTTTGGTAGGCAAGGGTACTTGGTTTCCTATCAGCTACTTGGGTGCAAAAGTAAGCATCAACATTTTTGATGGAAACCAAAAACGCCACAATAAACAAGAATACGTACTTCGCATACAACAAAGCCAAAACACGCTTGCCAAATGGCGCAATGACTACCATTACGAGATGCAAAGTGCCATGACTGAAATGCAAAATATCGCCCAAAAACTTCAAAATGCGAAGGATAATATTACACTTGCGCAAAGGGTTTTGGAGGTGGATAATGTGCGTTTCAAAGCTGGGAAAATCACTTCTGCGGAACTAAAAAATACTGAATACAGCCTTCTAAATGCTCAAAACAACCTTATTACCCAATACTACAATTTTTTGATAGCCAAGCTAAAATACCAAAAAGCGGTGGGAGA
>JAAFJK010000511.1 GCA_013298105.1 Cytophagales bacterium | reverse complement strand
TTTGTAGAAGGACATCTCAAGACCTTCAATGTAGATGATAACTTGGCTTTGCGCCTCGCGCCCTACAGTGAGGCAATACAAGGGCAGGCACTTTCGGGAGTTTCGCTGAGGCTTACTTTTAGGTAAGGAACGAGTAGAAAATAAGATGGTCAGGTTTTGTGCAATATTTTGGGTTTAGACGAGGCGCAATAGAAGCGCAAAGCGGTGTTTTGTAATGAATATTGCAACAAAGTATAAACACAAAAGATTAGCAAAATGTCCAAGTTATTTTTTACTCGTTCCTTACTACTTCATTCCCCAAATTTTTCTTTTTTGATAGTCCAAAAATCTTGATTGGGTATAGTGCCTTCGTTATCGCTTGATAGATTTAGGTTGATTCTGTCAATAAAATAACTGTCCACTTCGCCTATATTTTTAACAGTGATTTTGCCTCTATAAGTACAATCAAAAAAATCTTTGATTTGCTCATAAGTAACGCCAGAGATATTGACCTTGCCTACCTCGCCCACGCTTTCCATTCTACTTGCCAGATTGACGGTACTGCCCCAGATGTCAAAAGCAAATTTAGTTTTTCCAACTACACCTGCCACCAAATCGCCTGTATGCAAGCCCAATCGGACTTGCCAAAAAGAGCCATTGCGTTTTATTCTTTCTTCGTTCATCCATTGTTGTATCTCCAAAGCCGCCATGACTACATCTATAGGATTGGTACGATTGCGGTTGGGTACGCCTCCTGCACACATATAACAGTCGCCAATGGTTTTGATGCGTTCTATTTTATATTTTCTGATGATGTCGTCAAATTTTCCAAAAGTGGTATCAAGTTCAGTGATAAGTTGTTGTGGCGTTACTTTTTCGGCTAAGGCAGAAAAGCCTTTTATGTCCGCAAAAAGGACAGTAGCAAAGTCATAATAACGGGTTTCGGTAGTTCCCCTCAAAGAAAGCTCGTCAGCGACTTCTTTGGGCAAGATACTCAATAATAGTTCTTCAATTTTATCATTTTTTGCTTGAATTTCTTTTTTCTGTTTGGTAAGTTGCTTATTTTTCCCCCAAACCAAATACATCATATAGCCACAAATGGCAATAGCAATCGTGATAAAGATGATAATGCTCATCAAAAAGCGGGCTTTTTCGTTGGCTTGTTTCTTTTCTTCGTCTGTTTTGATTTTGTCTTCTTGTGCTTTTTTTTGTGTAAGCAAGTGCGCTTTTTGTTCTTCTTTTTGCGCCTTTTCGATACTGTCTTTGGCTGTTTTGATGCTGTCTATGTCTTGCCCCAAGTTACTGATGTCGTCAGACATTTTATCCACTTTTGCCTCTTGTTCTTTGGCTTTTTGGATAGCGTCCAGCTCTGACTTCGTGGGAGGCAAGGGCGCACCTTTGGGCAATGTGAGCTGAATGTCTGTGCCACTTTTTATTTTTCTGCTTATTTCGCTTCCTTTATAGCCCACTACCACGATATTGTCTCTGATAGAAGCCACATTTTCACGTTTTATGCTTGGTAGCACGACTGTTCCCTCTTTGCTCGTAACATATTCCTGCCCTCCAATCAATAGGACGCAAGAGGCTAACCTATTGTTGTTGTGCGTTTGTAGTTTGATGGTACAAGATTCTTGCTTTTGTGCAACTGCATAAGAGAAAGAAAAAAGGATAAAAAAAAGTAAGGAGGTAAAAGGTTTCATGTTTTTGAGGGCGGAGTAATTTATGGTTCTTGGAAATGAGATTTTTTCTATTTATTCGATATTTTTAGTGGTTCTGTAACCATTTATTGTTAGGAATGAGTAGAGAATAACTTGAGAATATTTAGCCACGCTGTAAGCGTCTGTTATCGAGCTTTTACGCAGTTAGGCAATACCAACAGACGCTTACAGCGTGGTTTCGCGTGAGTGAAACTATCATCTTATTTTATTTTCATTCCTTATCGTTGTTATACCGTAAAATTTGCTACCATTATTTTTTACAAAACCTCCAAAAAATTCTTTAAAACTACCTTGCCTGCCTCCGCGCTCTTTTCGGGGTGAAACTGTACTGCCCAAAAATTGTCTTTTTGGAGGGCGGGCGTAAAAGGCAAAATATAATCTGCACTTGCGATACTGTACGGACTTGCTTCTACATAATAACTATGCACAAAATAAAAATACGGCTCGGCAGGCAAGTTTTTCCAAAGCGGATTCGGCTGGAGCGATACCGTATTCCAACCCATGTGCGGTACTTTGAGGCGCGGGGCTGTGTCTTCGGTAGGCAAGGGAAATTGCTTTACTTGCTGGGGTATGATGTGTAGGCAAGGTATATTGCCTTCCTCCGAATGACTGCAAAGCAACTGCATTCCCAAACAAATACCCAAAAATGGCTGTTTGAAAGTCGGAATTAATTTATCCAAACCCTTCGCGCGGAGGTGTTGCATGGCAGTGCTTGCCTCCCCCACGCCCGGAAAAATAACCCTATCAGCCGAATGTAACAGTTCAGCTTGGTCTGTCAAAATAGGCTCTACACCCAGTCGGTTCAGGGCATATATCACAGATTGTGTGTTGCCTGCGGGATAGTCTATGAGTGCGACTGTCATACCTCCACTGTTTTGTTTTCTTTGATGGCGAGCTGTCCGCACGCCGCGTCAATGTCTTTGCCTCTGCTTCTGCGAATATTGACAACTATATTTTTACTTTCCAAAAAACCCGCAAAAGCCGTAAGTTTATCGGCATCTGTATTTTTAAAATCAGCTTCTTGGATAGGATTGTATTCTATGATATTGATTTTGACAGGAAGTTTTTTGGCAAATCGCCATAGCTCGGTAGCATCTTCGAGAGTATCGTTGAAATTATCAAAAACAATGTATTCAAACGTAAGTTGATTGCCTGTTTTGTCATAAAAATACCGCAATGCTTCGCCCAAAACCGCCAAATTGTTGGTTTCGTTGATGGGCATGATTTTGTTGCGTTTTTCGTCATTGGCGGCGTGAAGCGAGAGGGCGAGATTGAATCTTACGGCATCATCGCCCAGTTTTTTTATCATCTTGCCTACCCCAGCCGTAGAGAGTGTGATGCGCTTAGGCGACATTTGCAAACCTTCGGGCGAGGTGATATGCTCAATGCTTTTGAGTACATTTGCGTAGTTCAGGAGTGGCTCACCCATACCCATGAACACGATATTTGAGAGCGGTATCCCATAACTTGCCTGCGCCGCGCGGTCTATGGCTACCACTTGGTCATAGATTTCTCCTGCCTCGAGGTTTCGTTTTCTATCCATATAGCCTGTGGCGCAAAATTTACAGGTAAGCGAACAACCGACTTGCGAAGATACACAAGCCGTCATGCGGGTTTCGGTAGGGATAAGTACGCCTTCTACAAGGTTTTGGTCAAAAAGTCTGAATCCGAATTTGATAGTGCCATCGGCACTTTTTTGTGCTTGGTCTGTAGTAAGTGGATTTATCTCAAATTGTTCTTCCAGCTTTTGGCGCAAGGCTTTGGAGAGGTCAGTCATGTCCGCTATTTTGTGCGCACTTTTCTGCCAGAGCCAGCTATAGATTTGTTTGGCACGAAAAGGTTTTTCGCCTATGTCTTGCAGGCAAGTTTGGATTTCGGGCAGGCTTAATTTTCGGAGGTCTTTCATGCTTTTTTGTCTTGGAGTTGTCTTAGCTTTAGCTCTACCACTTTGATTTTGTTTTTCTTTGTTCTGTGTACCACCGATATATCGTAATTTTCAGTAGATACTATCTCGCCTGGTGCGGGTACGCGCTTCATAGTAAAACGCACTAAGCCTGATACTGTACCGAATACCATGCCTTCAGGTATCGTAAGCGGGACAGGTAAAACTTCATTGACTTCCACGATTTTAGCTGTAGCGTTCACAAGGAAGGTGTTGTCGCCAAGTTTGTGGACAATATCCATGTCATCATATTCGTCATAGATTTCGCCCAAAAGTTCTTCTATGATGTCCTCCAACGTGATGATGCCTTGTACGTTGCCATACTCATCTGTAATGATGGCGAGGTGCGCCCGCTTTTTTTGCAGAAGTAAAAGCAAATCGCCTACAGGCATGGTAGTAGGCGCGTGGATAGCCTGCGTAATGAAGTTTTTTTCCTCAAAATCAATGCTTTTGCCATATCTCAGATTTTGAAGTATATTTTGAATATGCAAAACCCCTATAATATTGTCCAAAGTACGCTCAAATACAGGGTAGCGTGAGAATTTATTATTCAAAACCATATTATAGATTTCATCTTC
>JAAFJK010000488.1 GCA_013298105.1 Cytophagales bacterium | reverse complement strand
ACTTTTGGTAATGATACTTGGGTACGTAATTTCTGTAATACGCTTTTTGATAAGCGCCACTTTATAGTCTATGTCCTGCAGTGTCTGTCCGTAGGCAGGCAAGGTAAATAAAAAACAAATATAAGCAATGATTTTTTTCATGAAGTTTGTATGGTTGTATGGTTGTATGGTTGTATGGTTATATGGTTGTATGGTTGTATGGTTGTGTGGTTAGTTGTTGTATGGTTGTATGGTTATATGGTTGTATGGTTGTATGGTTAGTTGTTGTATGGTTGTATGGTTGTATGGTTGTATGGTTGTATGGTTAGTTGTTGTATGTTTTTTAAGTTATTGCGGAGGCAAAACTGTAGAACAGGCTTCCAGCCTGTTTATGACTTGAAAACGACAGGCGAGAAGCCTGTGCTACAGCCTGTTCCGTAATAACTTTTTAAGAACCATTTTTTGATAAATGTTCTCTGATAAATGTTAAATGAATTACAGTTCTTTTCTGAGTCTTGCTACAGGGATATTCAGTTGTTCGCGGTATTTGGCTACAGTACGTCTTGCGATTTGGTAGCCTCTTTTTTTCAATTCTTTCTCGAGCTTGTCATCTGAAAGTGGTTTATTTTTGCGTTCTTGTGCCACGAGGTCTTTCAAGATACTTTTCACTTCGCGGCTACTTACGTCTTCTCCAGACTCTGTAGAGATGCCTTCTGAGAAAAAATATTTTAGGGGAAAAACTCCAAAATCTGTTTGAATACTTTTGCTATTTGCTACCCGTGAGATAGTAGAAATGTCCATTTCTATTTTTTCGGCTATGTCTTTGAGTATCATAGGTTTGAACTTACTTTCGTCCCCTTCCAAGAAGAACTCATGTTGATAGTCTATGATAGCGTTCATGGTACGCAAAAGCGTGTTTTGGCGTTGTTTGATGGCATCAATGAACCATTTGGCGGCATCGAGTTTCTGCTTCACGAATGTGAGTGTTTCGCGTGCGTGTCGGTCTTTGGTTTGGACTTTGCTGTACGCCTCCAGCATATCGGCATACGCGGCGTTAATTTTCAAGTCGGGGGCGTTTTTAGAATTTAGTGTAACGTCCAATTTTCCGTTGTTGTTACGCAATATAAAGTCGGGGATTACATATTGGACGCGGTGTGTTTCGGTGTTACTTTCGCCACCCGGTTTGGGGTTCAGATGAAGCACGATTTTTACCACTTCCTTCATGTCTTCTTCATTGACCTCTATTTTTCTTTGAATCTTGTCAAAATGTTTTTTGGTAAATTCTTCAAAACATTTCTCAAGCATCTCTATCGCTTTGAGGTGCAAAACCAACTCCACAATATCTCTAAATTCGGCATCTGTAACCTGTAGTCTATGTTGTAAGCGTGGGTATTCTTCGTTTGCAAATTCTTCTGCATAATCGCGGGCTATCTTTTTAGCTTTGGGCAATAGTTTATGGTCGCCCACTATGCGCATGAGCTGTATCAGCAGGCACTCCTGCAAATCTTTCGCGCCTATGCCTGGTGGGTCAAATTGTTGAATCTTTTTGAGTATTTGGGTAACTTCAGACTCATCTGTTTCTACATTTGCAAGGAAGGCAAGGTCATTGACTATAGAAGTGATAGGTCTGCGCAAATAACCATCGCCATCAAGCGAACCTATCAGATGACTGCCTACAGTATATAAATGCTCACTCAGATTCAAAAAACCAAGTTGCATCATGAGGTTATCTGTCAGTGTATCTGTAGTAGCTATCGGCATTTCGCGTTCCTCCTCTTGATAGTTTCCATCTCCTTGCATTTTGTAGCCGCCATAGTCATCATCGCCCATGTAGTCATTTAGGCTGATTTCTTCATAATTTTCTATAGATTCCTCAAAGTCGTCTTGCGAATCATTGTCATTGTCTGTATCCTCTTTTTCGCTGGTACTGTTGAGGTCTTGCGGCGCATCAAACTCTGTATCACTTTCAGGCGTATCACGTTCTTCATTTTCCCTGCCTTCTTCGAGGGCGGGATTGATTTCAAGTTCTTCCTCTATGCGTGTCTGAAGCTCGGCAGTGGGTATTTGCAAGAGCTTGATAAACTGGATTTGCTGAGGAGAGAGCTTCTGAAGTTGCTGTAAATTGGTGGTCTGTTTGATGCTATTCATACGTTTATGATTTGGGTGTCTTTTGCTTGATGTTGCTATTTTACCCCTAAATTTATACGCTTTTTTTTAATTATGGTATAATTATTGTAAGTTTTTTTTGATTTTTTTTACACTTTTTTTATAAAGCATTGAATATCAGTGTTTTTAAAATATTCATATTTTTTATTTTAAACGTTGTCAATGAAAATAAGCGGGCTTTTTTGACCATTGACAACGTGCAAAAAAAGCTCAAAAATAATTTGCAACCATGCTACAAAATGCCTAACTTGCAAAGCCGTAACAAACCCCACTGGCGCAAGCGTCCACGCTTGTGCCTAAATGATCGAAGCCTCCTGGCTTCCGCGTAAGCGTAAAAACTGTGCTACTACAGTCCATGTCCTTGCCTACCTCTATGCAGGCAGGCAAGGTGTTTTCAGAAAAAAAGCGTGCCTTTGTAACACAAAACCAATCCAAATGAAAATGTCTGATAGTCAAAGTATTGTGAAAGATTGTAGTTTTTACGCTTACGCGGAAGCCACAGGCTTCAGTTATGTAGGCACAAGCGTAGACGCTTGCGCCAGTGGGGGTTTTTATAAACTCAAACCGCACTTTCACACAGAGAAACCACACTTTCGTAAAGTCATTCACATTCGTAATGATTTGAGTGCTAACTTTGCATCAGTTATCCACTCAAACCTCTCCAAACACAATGAAAAAAATACTCCTTACCACTATCTTCTGCTTCGCTGTAACAGCACTTTTTGCTCAAACCACGCTCACGATAGGTGGAAACAAAATCGACATCAAAGGAAAATCGGCAGGCAAGGTTACACTTGATGTTGATAAGTCTATCTTTGAAGATTTTTATGAAATCTCAAACAAAAAAGTCTTGACAATATACAATGTCCAAACTTTTGTGAACGGAAAATCTACAGACAACAAAGAGGTAATCATGTTTGTCTTGAATGTAGAAGACTTGAATACGACCTTTTTTGAAGACAAATACATAACTGAGGGAAAAACGCTGTTCGAAGAAACTACTTTCGAGATAACGCTCTATGCAAAGAAAGGCAAGTTATTCAAGACGACCTATTGGGATAGAAAAGGTAGCATTGAAACAGACGAAATGGGACAAGCTGTAGTCCATTTTACTAAAATGAGTGATGCAAAGGCTTTTTTGAAGCAACTTATTGAGATTACCAAATAAATTCAAAAAAAAACGCAAAGTCTGCGTTTTTTTGTTTTAATGCTGTTAGCTGTATAAAGATTGTTGGTGCTTAGAAAATTATTATGGCTTGGAAACTCACTGTTGTCCTTAGTTTTCAACTAAGGACTTCAAATAGAAGCACGTTTGTAACGTGCCTGTTGCGATAGCAACAGTATGCCCAGTTTGTTTAAGTATGTCTATAGAATTAAAATGGTATGTTCGTTGAAGTCTAAGACTTCAACGAAGTGGCATTGCGGTCTGCGACCGCTACGCCAAAGGCGCACAGTTATGCTACTACAGTCCTTTTTCTTGCCTACTTTTGTGCGAGCAAGATGTGTGATAGTGGGAAAGTGTGTATATTTGTAGTCTGTTCGCCTTTGGCGTAGCGGTCGCAGACCGCAATACCTTTGCGTTCAAGTCTGAAGACTTGAACGAACAGGGGCATGAATCGATCTGATTATGAAAACTTATTTATCAATAAAGAAGAATTGGAATTTAGATAACAGATTACTATGATTATATTTAAAGAAATGAAACTAATGGTTTCTATTATAAGAAAAAGCCCAACTTCAGTCATTTATCAAAAAGATTATCATTCTTTAAGAAATTATCTTGAAGGGCTTTTGAATGGATTAAGTTGTGGTTACAGTGGCACACATCTAAACATAGAAGTTAGTGAGTGGCTCATGCAAAAACTCAGGCGTAGGTTTTCTGTTTTTTGGACGAGATACGCTAAAATTATGGTAAATGAAGACGAGGAAAAAGCGTATGATTTGTTACTCGATATACTTGAGGAGTTTACAGACTTTAAACTTAGTCAAGTGGAGGAGCAAGAGTAATTTCCCCACTGGCGCAAGCATACTTTAGGCTAAAAAAAGTTATTACTGGCGCAAGGCTCTTGCCTTGTGCCTAAATAGCTACAAGCCTGTGGCTTGTTTGTTGCGAAGCAACAAAATGCCGAGCTAAACCGTACTAAAACTAATACAAAATAAAACTAAAAACCCCAATTCGTTTAAGTGTGCATTACTACTTGTAAATCAGTGTGTTAGTTGAAGTTTTTAACTTCCCCACTGGCGCAAGCATACTTTAGGCTAAAAAAAGTTATTACTGGCGCAAGGCT
>JAAFJK010000490.1 GCA_013298105.1 Cytophagales bacterium | reverse complement strand
TCAGTCATTTAGCCTACAATACTTTCCGCAAAGAAATGGACGAGGAAACCTACAGAATCCGAACCACCCTCGAGGAAAACGGCAGTACACAGCTCATACAAGGCTTTGCACAATGGCAATACCGCGCCCACGAAAAATGGACTTTCAATGCAGGCGCACACTATACACGCCTTCTCCTGAATGGCAGTCAGTCGCTCGAGCCACGCTTAGGGGCGCAATATCAGCTCAACGAAAAGCATAGCTTTTCTTATGGTATGGGTATGCACTCACGCATCTTGCCTACCGCTATGTACCTTACGCGCGTAGATATGCCAGACGGCAGTCTGCAAGCCGTAAACCGCAATCTGGGATTGGGAAAAGCCATTCATCAAGCCATTAGCCACGATTGGCGCATAGCCGATACTTGGAGGCTGAAGACTGAAGCCTATTATCAATATCTTTTTGATGTGCCTGTAGATGTAGCAAGTGCCGAGTCTTCTATCAATACCCTGAATAGCAATCTTGGCAGAACACTTGCCAACAAAGGCAGAGGCGAAAATTATGGTGTCGAATTTACGCTCGAAAAATTCCTTTCCAAAGGCTATTATGCCCTCATTACGGCTTCCTTGTTTGAGTCCAACTATACTGACTTCGCAGGCAAGGTGCATAACAGCAGGTTCAACAGTCGCCATTTGCTGAATGTAGTGGCAGGCAAGGAGTTCAAAGTAGGTCGTGCCAAACAAAATATCATAGGATTGAATACGCGCATAGTTTGGCGCGGAGGCTTGTATCAAACGCCCATAGATTTGCAAAAATCACGCGAAAAGCAAAGCACCCACTATCTTGATAACGAACCTTATACAGTCCAAACACCCGACTTTTTGCGCCTTGACTTTTCGGCAAGTTACCGCATCAACCGCCCCAAAACTGCTTGGACTATCAACTTGGAAATGCAAAACCTAACGAATCGCCTGAATTATGCAGGCGAGTATTTTGACACCAAAACTCAAGATATAAAAGTATTCAATTATACAGGCTTGATTCCAAACCTGAATGTAAGATTGGATTTTTAGAAAAAAATATTGGGCTTCTTGCGAAAGTGTTTTTAAGGGAGGAAAAAGGGCTATCGCAAGAAGTCTAATAAATAAAGCCCACGATTTTAATCGTGGGGAAATTAAAAAATATTTCAAAAAAATTGCAGTTTGTATATTTATACACTAACTTTGCACCTTCAAAAAAGGCAGACGGGTTCTGCCAACCCTACATAACAGTATGATTAAAATACGTTTAGCTCGCAGAGGGCGCAAAAGACTTGCCATTTATGATATAGTAGTGGCTAACAGTCGTTCACCACGTGATGGTAGATTTATCGAAAAATTGGGCGTTTACAACCCAAACACAGTTCCCGCAAGCATTACCTTAGACCCTGAGCGTGCTTTGTATTGGGCTATGAATGGCGCACAACTCACCCCAACCTCACGCGCTATCCTTTCTTACAAAGGAATCCTTTACAAAAAACACCTACAAGTAGGCGTAAATAAAGGCGCAATCACTCAAGAACAAGCAGACGAAAAATTCAACGCTTGGCAAACTAAGAAAACTGCCCAAATAGATAACCGCATAGGCAATCTCGAAGGACTTAAAGACGCAGACAAAAAAGCTCGCCTTGAAGCAGAATCAAAAATCAACCAAGCACGTGCAGATGCTTTGCGTGAGAAAAAAGAAGCTGAAAATGCGGCTAAAGCAGAGGTACAAAAAGCAAAAGCTGACGCTGAAAAAGCCGCCGCTGATGCTATCAGAGCCGAAAAAGAGCCTAAAGTAGAAGCAGTAGCCGAAACTGTAACTGAAGTAGTAGCCGAAACTGTAACTGAAGTAGTAGCCGAAACTGTTGCCGAAGTACAACCTGACGTAACTCCTACAGCAGAATAATCTACAAATCATTCAAAAATAAGTTCACAAAAATAAGCCATTTCAGGTTAATTTTTGTGAACTTATTTTTTTAAACCTGCACACCTATCACAAGCATATCGTCTATTTGCGTTTCTTTTGCTTGATTGCGCCATGTAGTTACCTCATCTTTCAGGCGTTGTTTTTGGACTTCGGTAGGCAAGGTATGTATTTCTAACAATAGCTCACGAAAACGATTAGATGAAAACTTGCGCCTGTTTTCTCCCCCGAACTGGTCTTGATAGCCGTCCGAAAATAAATAAAAGATAGTCGGCTCCTCCACCGAAAACGTCTGCCGAACAAATACACGCTCAAGTTCAGGCTGAAAACCTCCCACAGAAAGCCTATTCCCTTTTATGAACTGCAACTTGCCTGCCTGAATCAGCACAAGCGGACAATGCGCCCCAGCAAACTCCAGCACTTTAGCTTGAAGGTCAAGCACTACTACCCCCAAATCCATGCCATCTTTGTTGTCGTTGTTGTCTTGTCGGAGGGTTTTGCGGATTTCGCGGTGCATTTCATTCAAAATAAGGTCAGGGTGGACAATGCCTTTATCCAACACGATTTGGTTCAAAAGTGCATCTCCGAGCATACTCATGAATGCACCAGGTACACCATGCCCTGTACAGTCTATAGCAGAAAGAAAAATCAACCCATCTTTTTCTTGAAACCAATAAAAATCACCTGAAACTACATCACGTGGCTGAAAAAACACAAAATGGGTAGGCAAGTGTGCAAACATTTGTGCCTCTGTAGGGAGCATGGCATCTTGTATGCGCTTGGCATACATGATGCTGTCTGTGATGTTGTCGTTGATTTTTTGGATTTTATTTTTTTGTTGCTCGAGGAGGCGGTTGTCTTTTTGTTTACGATGGTTGGCTACATACAAAATACCAACTACCAAAAAAATAGACAAAATTCCTCCCAAAAATATAAGCAACAATAAGTTACGGAGTTGGATTTCTTCGTTTTTGATGATTTCGTTTTTCTTCAAAATAGTCTGGTCTTTGGTCAAGACATCAATCCTTGCCTGCTGGTCTGAAATTTTGTAAAGTGTTTGGAATTGAGCCACTTGGCGCACCATAGACTCACTCAAAAGAGAATCCTTGAGCGTGATGTACTTTTTTTGGTACAGGTAGGCAAGTGGGATATTATTTTGGGCTTCATAAATTTGTGCAAGTGTAAAATAACCTTCTTTTACCCAATCTACAGCTTGATTTGCCTGTGCTTTTACCAATCCTTCTTGACAAAACTTGAGTGCGTTGTCAAAATCTTTCATAGCTGTATAGGCTTCAGAAAGGCGAATAAGATACTCACTTTCAGCTACTACGTCGGGTATTTTTCTAAAAAGGGCTAAAGCGCGGGTTTGATATTCTATAGCTTTTGTAAATTTTCCTTGTGCCTTATAGACTTGCCCAAGTATGCCATACGAATAGGCACGATTGTCTGTGATGCCTATTTTTTCGCTTATTTTCAAAGAAGCAAGTTCGTATGCTATGGCTTTGTCCCAATCTCCTCTTTTTTGATGGACTTCACCTATATTCAGTTGGTAGGTAGAGATACTTTCCTCATCTTTGACTTCTTCTGCCGTTTTTAGGGCGGCTTGATAATAAGTCAGGGCTTGTGCATAGTCTTGGTGTCTAAAATGTAGCACACCCACGTTATTGTTGATTTGGGCAATCCCTTTTTTATTGCCCAGTTCACTGTATATGTCAAGTGCTTTGAGCTTGTACTCAAGGCTTTTTACATAACCGCCTTGATGGTCATAGACTGAGCCTATCATATCCAAGATATTTGCCATGCCGTACTTATCATCTTTGTAGAGGGCAAGTTGGTAGGCTTTCTCGCCATACTCGATGGATTTGGCAAAATTCAATGAGCGATATTCTATGGCTAATTCTTTGTAAATTTTGAACTTTATGCTATCTACGGCAGTAGGCAAGACCTTCAACAAACTATCTGCATAATGACTATCTTGAGCTATGCCTACGGATAGCCCCTGAAAAAAGTAAATAAATACGATAGTCCAATATTTCATAAGGAACGAGTAAAAAATAAGATGGTCAGGTTTTTGTACGATATTTTGCGTTTAGACGAGGCGCAATAGAAGCGCAAAGCGGTGTTTTGTAATGAATATTGCAACGAAGTATAAGCGTAAAAGATAAGCAAAAATATCCAAGTTATTTTTTACTCGTTCCTAAGTGCAAAGATAGTTTTTTTGTTGATAATAATTCAAACATTTTACTTCATTCGGGCTACCCCACCAAATAGTGGCTTTCTGATGTACCATAGACGGCTCGTCTGTGTGCCGAATGGCAAAAAATTTATACTTTTAAAGACATTTTAGGAACGAGTAAAAAATAAGATGATAAAGATTTTGTGCGATATTTTGGGTTTAGGTAAGGCGCAATAGAAGCGCAAAGCCTTGTTTTGTAATGATTATTGCAACGAAACATAAACGCA
>JAAFJK010000801.1 GCA_013298105.1 Cytophagales bacterium | reverse complement strand
AAAAGCCCACCATTTTAGAGCAAGCCCAAGAACGCATAGCAAACACCACCAAAGTAGAAACACTCCCGCAGGGAAGCCTCAATAATCCAAAGACAAGGGTGCAAGCAAATATGTTTGAGGAGGTCAAAAAAAACACAAACCCACTCAAGCCACACCCCATAAATAGGGAACTAAGAGAACCAATAACACCCACAGCTGGAGAACTCGAGGAAATTTTGGATATTTTAGATGACAGCGTAAAAGCAAAAGCCCTTGCCTACATAGACAACCTGAAGAAAATTATTGCCTCCGCAGGTTTTGAAGGATTGCACCAAGCCCACGAAAAACTTTTGGAAGACCACGCAGAGTTGAAAGAAAGATATAACAAAGACACATTGTTGATTATTAAATTAGATACACAAATAAAGCCCTTGAATGAAACAAATTACAAACTTTCAGAAGAAAACAATACACTAAAAAAAGAAATTGCAGAGCTAAAATATTTCAGTCAAGGAGAGGAGAACAGGGACTTAGTAGGCACTGTAAAAACTTTGAGAGAGCAAAACGAAGCCCTCCAAAAAGAACTGAAGGTAAGAGATAAAGTCTATGATGAAAAGGGCAAAGAGCAAAGCGCGGAAGTAAGCAAATTGAATAAACAAATATTTGTTTTGGAGGCAGAAATAGAAAAATTAAAAGCCCAGCCAAAAGCCACCCGCAATCCTTTGAGTGTGTACGACCTTGAATTATTGGCAACGGAAAACATAACTGTTTTTAGATTGTCTGAAAACGAAATGGACGTAAATAAGTACAGCAATGGAAAATGGGTGTTAGAATATTGTGGAGAAACAAAAAACAAAACACACAAATATTTGAAAGAAAAAATAGAAGGAAAGATAAATCTTGAAGGAAAGAAAAATATCATTTTGTGGAATGAAAAATAAATCTTAAATCATAAATTTTATATCGTAAATGGTAATACCACCTATCAAATTTTTGCCACATCTATACGCAGACTCAAGCATGACTTTTTTGCTTGAGTCTTTGGCGTATGCGAAGCGGGAGATAGACACCGCCCTTGCCTACCCAAACCTTGAGCAGGGCAGGCAAGAAATAATAACCGCCCAGCAGTTGCACGAGGCAATACTTACACACATTGCCAGCCCAAAATTTGCCCACTCCGAACCCGCCCCAGCCAAAGCCCGCGTACAGTTCCCTGTAGAGTATGCGCCCCGCCCCACATTCCAAAAGCTATACAAAGCCGAATGTTTGGAAAAAATCAAAACCATCGAGAGCGCGAGCATCGATTGTATCATTACAGACCCGCCATACTCACAAGGGCAGACCAGCAACGGACAGCGTGGGAGCTACAAAGACCTGAGCATGGTACTTCCTTTTTTTGAAGGACTTGCCAAAGAGTACGACCGCGTACTCACACCGCAGGGCGAGGGCTATTGCTTCATAGATTGGAGAGGCTTTGCGCTGTTATATGAAGCGTTTAGCCCTTATTTGTCTATTCGTAACCTAATCGTTTGGGACAAGCTAAGTGGCGCAGGCAACCATTACAGCTTCACGCACGAGTTTATTATTTTCTTCACAAAGAAAAGCTACAGCCCGAATAAGGGAGGCACAAACGTTTGGAGGCAGGCAGGCTTTGCAAGTGGCGCATTGGTAACCAATGGTGCAAAAAAACACAACGCCCAAAAGCCCCTTGAGATAATAGAAACCATTATCCAAAAAGGTTGCCCAAGATACGGCACAGTCCTCGATACATTCGCAGGGACAGGCACAACCGCCATAGTTTGTAGCAGGCAGGAAAGGAATTTTATAGGCTTCGAACACGACAAAGCTATGTACGAATTAGCCGTAAAAAGGATAGAGGAAGAAGCCGAAAAGAAAAATTATTTTTGTATCTAAACATCAAAAATCATGGAAAAAGCAGTAATAATATACACGCTAATTTTATTCGTATTAGTGTTTAATCTTACTTTGCAGGTAAGTTTGATAATTTATTTTTTTGTAAACCAAGAATACGCCCTGTCTTTTTTAGTTTGTATTTGGGGATTTTATGGTTTGCAAATTTTGTTTTTTGTAATAAAACACATAGCAAACAAATAGCATAAGCAAATAAAAATTTCGTATCTTTACACTCACAACCAAACCCCGAAGACAATGGAAGGAGTAACCACACTCGGCATGGCAAATGCCACTTTCAAACATCAAAATATCATTGCTAATATTTTGATAAACTATTTTATCAAATATGGCAATGATATTGAAGTTTTACCCACGCCATCGGTCGATAAAAAAGACCTCAAAACAGTATCGCCTGATATTGCTTTTTTTGAAGTGGGAGAGCAGTATCCATCTGTAGTAATAGAAATAGAGCATAAAAAAGAAATAAGTAGGACAGAAAAAAAACTACCTATTTATTTTAGTGCTGAATACCAAGACATCAAAGAAATATTTTTGTACTTGTATGATAAACAAGAATGGAGAGTATATCACAGCTCAAGCCCTAATGACTATACACTAAATAGTTTTTCAAACTATTTAGAAATTGACTTAAACGAGCTTATATTTACACCCATGCGTCCTGCACCCAGCCTGAGCGGTACACCCACACACCCACAAAAGCCTATTGTTTTGCTTTGATAGCGAACTTTACGTACCTTTGTGGCGTTATATTTCAAACAGCTCAAAACTATGGTTACAACACTCGATGCCCAAACAATGCGACAAGCACAAAGTCCTTTAGATATATTACAAAGTTTGTCATATTTGGTAAGAGCCAGCCAACAAACCTCCAAAAATATGGTAGGTTTTTGTTTGGCTTATGTTACGTTCATTCCTTTTTGGTTTGCTATGTATTTTGTAAAAAAGTATGTAAAACGCATTGCACAGGTAGAAATCCATGTGCAGTTGGATAACTATATTTTGGTACGTACTTTTTATGACGACCTTACCACCACCCTCGAAAGAGTTTCTATTTTGGAAGACATAGACATCAAAAAACTTGCCTACCCTTTTCGAGTTATGTTTGGAAATCTAAAAGAAATAATTTTGCTATTGGCTCAGATACATCAAAACGTAAGCGACAAATTAAAGGCAATGGACAAAGAACCCGAAGCCACGCCTCCCGCTCAATACCTACAAAAAATAACAGAAGCGGAACTTTGGGAAAAAAGAAATTCAAAACTACCTTACAGGCTATAATATGTTTGGAAAAGACGATGGTTGTGCCTTCAAATACAAAGGCAAAAAAGAGTGCATCGATGGAAAAGCTACTTTCTATAAACACACTTATTCTTTCAAAACCCAAAGAAATAATACGTATTTGGTAGAAGTGGACGAGTTCGAATATTTTGAGTTATGCGCTGTAAAATTTTATTTGAAAGCCCACAGGCACTCAAATCGTAAATACCAACTCATAACCAAACTAAACGAGATGCCAAGCATACTCAGCACTTGCGTAAACATCATGCTCGAACGCTACCAAAGCAATCCATTACAATCGTTTGGCTTTATTGGTATGAATAACGAAAACGAGGAAGAAGCGAACAGCAAACGCTTTAGACTGTACTCAAAAGTAATGCAAAGAGTTTTGACACCTGATAAATTTACGCATGAGATTTACATAGACAAAAGTATTTATTTGCTACTCAACAAAGAGAGCCTTGTCCAAGTACCAGATTTGAGGCAAAAAATAGAAACTTTTTTTGTGCCATATCTGTAAAAATATTTATGGCAAGACACCCCAAAAAACCACACCCCAAAAAGGTGTGGTTTTTTTTATGCCATTACGTAGTATTTGTCCATTATTTCTTTTGCCTTGTCAGCCGAAATATAATGTTTTCTATCATTTGTAGGCAAGATGCCATCGCTCTTGCACCAGCGCATAAGAGTTTTTACTGTTACGCCTATTTTTCTTGCCAATTCTGATTTTAACATATCCAAATTTTTTTACAAAAATACAAATAAACTTGCCTACCCAATACATCAAAAACGGAAATAAAAGGAAGAAAACAGACAACAACGCCCAAAAAAGGAAGAAAAGGGAAACCACCCCACGCGCCCATGCTATCTTTGAACTCAATTAAGCGCACACACCGCGCCACACCCCAAACCCCACAAGATATGCTATTGAATATGTTTGCAAACTTGCCTCCCGAATTTTTGGTAACGCTTTGCTCTATTTTATTTGGCTTTTTGCTTTATCAATTACGAATCCTACACACAGACTTTAGAGAAATGCAGAGGGATTTTTTGGCATTTAGAAGTTTCATGGATGGACAACGATATGCAATGGCAAACTATGAAATACGGCTGGACAAATTAGAAAAACTTTTTGAAGTCCAAACCAAAGAATTGTACGACCTTAAATTCCAAATCCAAACAAAATGAAAAAAGGCACAAAAATAATCATTTTCTTAGTGTTGTTTGGGATAGGCTACCTTGTGTATTGGGCATTCAGAACCATAGCAAACCTCAAGAAAATAAAGTTTGCAGTAGGCAGAGTGCGGCTATCTGATAAAGACAAAGCAGAAGCCCAAGCAATCATAGAAACCGTAACGCAAAAATCCAGCGAACTCGAGCTACTTTTGGAGGGAGGGCAGGCAATCCTAAAAGCCCTTGCCAAGATAAGCCTCGAAGTAGAAGTGAAAGCGAATAATTTTAGCGGACAGGAATTTAAGGTAACTCAAGTCTATGCTGAATTACGGAACAAAGCTACAGGCGCAATCATAGCGCGTATCGAAGAACCAATGCCCAATCCTGTAAAACTTGCCGAGAATCGTATCACAAGTATTTGGCTACCTATCCAAATCAACGGCTTCAATGCCATAGCGATAGCCCCCGAATTTTTGGGAGAGATACTCAAAGCCATTACA